>JAURNO010000339.1 GCA_030830145.1 Verrucomicrobiota bacterium | reverse complement strand
TGATTTCCGAAACCACGCGAATGGCGTAGGGGAATTCGTCTTCGGGTGGGAGTACTGGAAGCACGGAACGCTCGGCGAGGGCACCATGTCCAATTTCGCGGCGTCCGGTAAATCCAAAACGGCCAGCTTCCCCAACGGAGAAGGGAGGGAAGTTGTAGTGAAGGATGAAGGACTTGGAGGTAGGCCCACCGGTCAATCCGTCGAGGTCCTGCACATCCCGGCTGGTTCCTAGGGTGGAAAGCACGAGAGACTGGGTCTCACCACGGGTAAAGATCGCGGATCCATGAACGCGGGGAAGCACGCCGGTTTCACAGGTAATTTCACGCAAATCATCGGGTCCACGGCCATCGGCACGCTTTCCTTTGCCCAGGATATTGTCGCGGTAGACTTCTTCCTGGATCACTTCGAAAGCCATCTTTACATGGTCGGGGTCATAATCGTCTCCGAATTTTTCCTCACATGCTTTGTCTGCTTCTACCTTGACCGCATCTACGGCCACCTGGCGCTCCTGTTTGGAATCGGCAAAAATGGCATCTTCCATCCGGTTGCCAGTGATTTCACGGCAAAGGGCGAGCACATCGTCAGGCACTTTGACCAATTCAAATTCCTTCTTTTGCTTTCCACAAAGAGCAGCGAGTTCACGCTGGGCAGCGATGATCTCCTGAATCGCTTCATGGGCATATTCCAGAGCTTCCACAAAACGATCCTCGGGGATTTGGTCCGCAGATCCTTCGATCATCATCATTTCCTTCTCGTTTCCAACATAGATCAGATCGAGGGTGGAGTCGTACATCTGTTCATTGGTTGGATTGACCACGAACTCGCCGTCAATCTGGCCAAGGCGCACACATCCAATGGGTCCATTCCAGGGAACATCAGAAATCATCAGGGCAGCGGATGCACCATTTACCATGAGGATATCTCCCTCATTTTCCAGGTCGGTGGAAAGTAAGTATCCAATGACCTGTACCTCATTAAGGAATCCCTTGGGAAAGAGTGGGCGTAAGGGACGGTCGCACAAGCGGGAGGTAAGAACTTCCTTCTCGGTTGGTTTTCCTTCACGCTTGAAGTAGCCACCGGGAAAACGTCCGGCAGCGGTGAATTTTTCGCGGTAGTCCACGGTCAGGGGAAAAAAGTCCTGTCCAGGTCGCAGGGTGGCGGCAGCGGTTGCGGATACAAATACGCTGGTTTCTCCCTGGCTGATAGTTACGGCTCCGCCGGCCAGTCCGGCAAGCGTGCCGGAAGAGATTTGAATGCCGAGCTTCTCGGCGGTTACATTATGCTTCTGTTTCATTTTCGTACGATTGGTTGTAGTATTTTGATCTTCTGCTTCATCCATTAACCGGACCGGATTGTCCGGGAAATGCCCCAAGGCTCATTTTATTGATGCACGGCAAAGCCATACCAATTCCATGATCATGGGAAAAAGACTCGGGCCACGCGTGGCTGCGAGTTTGATAAATTGTATACAAGGATGGGAAAAGGGAACCAACTTAGCGGCGCAAGCCGAGTTTCTCGACAATTGTCTGATAGCGCTTTAGTTCGTTCTTTTTCAAGTAATCCAGTAATTTTCTCCTGCGGGCTGCCATCATCAGCAGGCCTCGGCGGGAGTGAAAGTCCTTGCGGTGGGTTTTTAAATGTTCCGTAAGGTGGGAGATACGGGCGGTAAGCAGGGCGATTTGCACCTCGCTGGACCCGGTGTCCTTATCGTGGGAACGATTATCTTCTATGATGTTTTGTTTATTTACTTGTTCTGACATTTTCTGATTTTAATTACACGACCCGATGGATTGACGGGTGCCAATCCGCGCCACAGGGTAAGCCGCAACGCCGTTTTCGTCTCGCTTTCCAATTGTTTAAGATCGGATTGCCAGCATGGTCGAGGGAACAACTCCAAGGAGTGACTCCTAACGATGAGGAAAGAATTCTGCCTTTTTTTCTCCAATTTACAAGCACGAAAGCCGTTCCGCGCTTGCCTCCTTGCCCGTCCGTCCCAACATCTTTCCCATTTCCATGTCTTCCATTCTCTATTTCGCCTATGGTTCCAACATGAACCTCGATCAAATGGCCATGCGTTGTCCCGGAGCCGAGCTTGGCCCGGTCGCCCGTCTACACGGATGGAAATACTTTATCAATGGGGATGGTTATGCCGGGATTGAGCAAGCCGAAAATGCTGAGGTGCTGGGCTGCTTGTGGGCCTTGCAGGAGAAACACTGACGTGCCCTCGATCATTACGAAGGGGTGGCGGGTGGCTATTACGAACGGGTCGAGCTGGAGGTAGAGCAGGTGGCAGACGCCGCATCCGTTCTCTGCTGGGTCTATTTATCCTGCAATTATCAGTATGGTGTTCCTACGCCCCGTTACCAACAGGCCGTGGTGGATGGTGCCCGTCAGGTTAAGCTTCCTAGCGATTATGTGCCCGTGCTTGACAGCTGGGCAAACGGATGTCCTGAATGATGAGCGACTCTTTGCCTAGCTGGTCCTTCTTCGTTGATACCGGGGGCACCTTTACCGACTGCCTCGCCCTTGACCCCAATGGGAAGATTCACCGGGCCAAGGTACTTTCCCGTGGTAGTTTGTCCACCCGGATCGCGTCCATTGAATCCGAGACCTGCCTGAAACTAGAAGGCTCTCCTGACTGGCCGGACGGTTTCCCGGTTGGGTTTCGTTTGATTGGAGAGGATAGCGAGTGTCGGGTTTCAGGATGGAGTAAGAGTGAATCCTTGCTTCATTTGAAGGATGGTTTGCCTAGCGGGTTACAGGTGGGCGATGCGATCGAGCTATTATCGGGCGAGGAGGCACCGGTCTTGGGGCAACGATTGATTCTTGCCCGGGCAGGACTGTCTACTAAAGAAATTTCTGCAACCATGCGGCTTGCCACCACCCGCTGTACCAATGCCTTGCTCGAGGGCAAGGGAACTGCTCCTGTATTGTTTGTAACCAAGGGTTTTCCCAATCTCCTCGAAATTGGAGATCA
>JAURNO010000338.1 GCA_030830145.1 Verrucomicrobiota bacterium | reverse complement strand
TAGGAGGGCGAGGCTTGAGAGATTTATGGTATTCAGAAGCCGCCTTGGTCCGAGGGTCATCCTTGGGCCAGGCATATAGGCTCACGTCGTTACCGTCGATTCCGATGAACCGCCACCCCTTGCGGGAGAAATCGTAATAACGATTCTTGAGTCCGAGCTTGGCAGGCACCAAAGCCTTCTTGTCATCGGCCACCTCAAAGTCATGGTTGCCCAGTATGTGATAGTGCGGCGCCTTCAAGCGGTTGTAGATCGGAACGACTTTGTCGAAACTTTCAAAATCGCGGTCAATAAAGTCTCCAAGATGCACCACGAAGGAAAGATCCAGTTTGTTGTAATGCTCCACGCAAGCGGTGAGTTTCCTGGGAGAAAGGTTGTACTTTCTTTTCCCGCTTGTCTTGTCGCAGTACTGACAATCGGCCACTGCTCCGAAACGAAAGAGCGGACTGCCCGGGCGCGGATCGCCCTTGGAAGAAGGGCTCTGGCAGATGGCTAGCCAAGCAATGGATAGAACGGATATCAAGCTGGGGATTCTTTTCATATTTATTTAAATAATTCAGTGCATCGGATTTTGGGAGCGATCATAAGGCATCAGGTCCCAGTCCGAACAAAAGGGGGATGCGGGTAGACCTGTTTTGCCATAGAGATTCCACGGGCTGTTCTTTGGAGCTTCCGGATGGCAAGCATAGCGGACTGCTATGGGTTTTCCAACCTTGTTACTGCTTACCCGAACAGTTTGCCCTTCTACCTTGGCCATGGCCGGATGCCATAGGCCGTCTTTTGCTACGAGCTCGAAACCGTTCAACATCCCATTCTTTTCTTCGATGATTTTGCCTACTCCGGCGAAACGCCCGACCATGAGTCCTCCATCTGAGTAATCAAAATGCACCACGGCCTCCGATCCTTGAATCTGGGTTTTGCGAAAAAGGGGTCCACTGAACGGTACCTTCCTATCGTGCAATTTCGCCAGGGGCCAAAGCGCCAAGCGCTCCCCGACGTCGATCTTGTTGGGCGGATGAATATCATTTGCATTGTCAAGGTCGATGGTGACCGCCATACCCGTGCCCTTGAGTTGCATGGCTTGCAATTGTTCTTCCCGGGCATAGGTCCATGCGTAACTTTTCCATTGAGGTAATTGCACGAAGTAGAAAGGCATTCTTGGTTTTTGAAAGGCCTTTCTCCATCCTTCAACAAGAGCTTTTTGTTTATACCTGTAATCACGGGGATCTTCCCCTTGGCCGCAATTGGATTCGGCCTGATACCAAATTGCACCCTTTACACCGTAGGGAGCGACAGGGGCGACACGACTATTGAAGATCGCTCCAGGCAACCATTTGGGGCCACGAACATAGGTGCCTCCTGGCATTTTCTTGATTGCCTCGTAATTTTCATCTTTTGCGTACTTGGCAAGTTTCACCAAAGTAGGATGGCCCTTGAAGGAATCCGTGGGAACATAGGGCTCGATCGGTGTACCACCCCAGGCACAGTCGATAATCCCGATGGGAACTTTGAGTTCCAAGTGCAAACGGCGTGCGAAAACAAAGCCCACTCCTGAAAACCCATGGACGCTCTGCGGGGAGCATACCACCCAATTGCCTCCCGTAAGGTCACGCTGTGGAAGAGCGGCGTTGCGCTCATTCACCTTGCGGTGGCGTATGGCGGGATAGTTTGCACCATCTGCCAAGACCTTGGCCTCAGGCAGCCGTTGGGCCATTCCCTTCACTTTGTAATCCATATTGGATTGTCCTCCGGCAAACCAAACGTCACCGACAAGAACGTCCTCGATGACGAACCTTTCGTTACCGGATCTAATTGCCATTGGGTATCCCTTTATGGATGCATTCATAGGCTTGAGCCTGATGCTCCATTGCCCATTCTGATTTGCGATCGTATCTGAAGACTGATTTCCAAAAGTAACAGTTACCTTTGCTCCTGCATTTGCTTTCCCCCAAACGGGAATCATGGACTCGCGCTGCAAGACCATGTGATCGGAGAAGATCTTGGCCAGGGTCAACGCGGCCTTGCCCTGAAGACCGGGAGGAAGAACACAGAGTAAAAATAACAAGAAATTGCGCATATTTAAATAAATTTACTTCTTTTTACTCTTTTGCGCTTTTCTGATTTTCTCCTTCAATAGTGGCGTTACTAGTCCGTCATCAGGCTGGTTCCACAGTCGATAAGGGTCATCCAATCGCCGCATCTCCGCCAGGAGCAAAGCTTCCATCTTTTTGAGTTTCCCGATATACTTTGGGTGCTTGGCGAGGTTTATTTGGTTCTTGGTAGGCTTGACCCCTGTCCTTGCGACCACCTTGGGGTCATGGTGTTCCTTCATGAACTCGTGCGGGTTCTCCTTCAAGTTGAAGAGCTGGGTGTGCTTGACCCCGGTCTTGGTGACCTCGTACTGGGTCAATTTCCAGTCACCCTTCTTGACGCAACGTGAACCTGGGCGACCCCCTCCGCAATAGACTCCGTACAAAACATCTCTAATCTGTTCTTTTTCCCCCAATAGAACGGGTTTGAAGCTCTTCCCTTCTGAGGTGGCGGGAATATCGATCTTGGCCAAGTCACACAAGGTGGCCAACACGTCGAGTAGGTAGACGTTGCCAGGAACCCGTGACTCCGCCTCGATCCCCGGACCCTTCACGATCAACGGGACGCGCCAAGTGTGCTCGTAGAGATTCTGCTTGCCCTGCAGCCCATGTCGCCCGATGGCCATTCCATGGTCCGCAGTGTAGATGACATAGGTATTGTCCAGTTCACCCATCGCCTCGAGCTGCTTAAGTACTCTTCCGATCTGGATATCAATGTTCTCGCTGCAGGCGAACTCGCGACCCATCTCATTGCGGATGGTATGTTCGTCCCGCTTCTTCCAGACGCCTTTCACACCCACTTCATCACGCACCGTGGTATGCCCGTGGTCGAAAGGATGACCAGGCAACCAGTTGACAGGCAAAAGCGGTTGCTTTGGGTTGGCCGGTGGCAGCGTATTCTGGTCGATGTGGTTGACCGCCCCGTACTTCTTGAGCAACCCGGGCTTCCCGTCACGCACGTCGTGGGGATGCGAGAACCCGTAATAAATGAGAAACGGGTCTTTGTCCTTGGAAGCCTCGCGCTCCTGCAGGTAATTCATGACTTGTTCCCCATGCCAATGACTGCCCGTCTCGTCGGTACCACCCCGCCTGGTACCGTCTTGGCGGATCGTAAAGAGCTTGTTTGCCGCGTCGTAGCTGTTTCCGTTCTTGCAGGTTCGCATGGTGTCGTAACCGGCCCGGTTGAAGACCGCGGGCATAGTATGTTGAGCCAGATCGGGCGGCACCATCTTCGGGTTGGTAACATGCGGATTCATGACGCGCCCCGGCTTGTCCGGAACATGCCAGACCGTCCGTCCGGACATCACCATGTGGCGCGAAGGCGTGCAGACTCCCCCCACCCAGGCCCCCATGTGGTAGGCTCCGTCCAGCACCATTCCCTCCTTGGCGAGGCGGTCGAGGTTGGGCGTGTCGAGAATCGAGCGGGGGTTGTATATCTTGAGATCGAGTGGGGACTGATCGTCCACGATGATGAACAGGAAATTCGGTTTTTTTTCAGCAGTCGCCCGGAAAAGGAGAAAGAAGGTCAGTAGGAAAGTAAGCGGCATTCTCATCGTCTTATTTTTTTGGTTTGGTATTCTTTTTGTTTTTCTTGCTTTTCCCCGGTGCCCTCTCCTTTTCCCAAGAAAAGTCGAATTCGTTCTTTTGGGCAGGCCCGGGCGTGCTACGACCCTTGGCTATATAGCTTTTGAGAAGTTTCTCCAGTCTTTGAGATTCTCCCTGCTTTGAATCGATCAGGTTGCGCGTTTCGCCGAGATCATCCTTCAGGTTGTAGAATTCTTTTGTTCCGTTGCGCAGGGCGATCAATTTCCAGTCCCCTTGGCGGATTGCCAAACCCGCAGGGGCCTGGTGAACGGTTGCTTCGCGGATCGGTCCCTTGTCCTTGCTTTCTAATGCGGGCAATACGCTTACGCTGTCCTCTGCCGCATCGGGAGGCAACTCCTTCCCCAGAATATCAGCACAGGTTGCGAAAAGATCGTTCAGGCAAATCACTTGGTCGCTTGAAGAACCGGGCTTGATCTTGCCAGGCCAGCGGGCCACGAAAGGTTCCCGGTGCCCGCCCTCGTATATGCTGCTCTTGTTGTCCCTGAGAGGCGCATAGGTTCGACCGGCCGCCCCGTTGTCCCCGGTTGCGATGAGGAGCGTGTTCTTGTCCTGCCCATTTCGTTTCAAGGCTTCCATGATCTGGCCCAGCATATGGTCACCCTGATAAACCCAGTCGCCATATTTGCCTTCCTTTCCACTCATGCCGCTCTTGCCTACGAATTTCTCGGCAGGCACGATCGGACTGTGTGGTGGACACATAGGGAAATAGAGAAAGAACGGTTTGTCCTCCTTGGCCCGTTGGTCGAGATATTCCAAGGCCTTCTTAATCATCATGGGCTGGTTTTCGATGCCCTTTACGTTGGCCACGACCTTGTCCTGCTCTATGATTCCCCCGATGTTTCGGGCATGGGTGAAGCCATAGAAATAATCGAAGCCGAGAGCATTCGGACCATCCTTCATGCGGGCTCCGATGGGTAGCTCCTCGCTCTTTCCTTTTTTTACATCCACCCAGTTCATTCCAAGGTGCCACTTGCCGATGCAGGCGGTGTGGTAGCCTTGACCCTTGAGGAAAGAGGCAACGGTCAGCCGGGTCTTCGGAATGATTGGCTTTGAATAAGTCTTCAGCACGCCGAACTGGCCAATGCGCGAAGGATACCTGCCCGTCAACACTCCATAACGGGTTGGGGTGCAATTGGCGGCGGCCGAATGGGCGTCTGTAAAACGGATGCCCTGCTCAGCCAAGCGGTCGATGTTGGGTGTCTTGAAAGGCGACCCCTTGCGGTAACTCGGAGGTTGGCCATAGCCGAAGTCATCGAACAAGACGAAGACAACGTTGGGCTTGGATTCGTCGGCCCAAAGGAAAAGCGAAAAGAGGAATGCCCAGAGGGTAAGAGATGCTTTTTTCATGGAAGAGTTTTTATTGCTCTTTCTGATTCCAAAACCGATGCGGGTCGTCCAAGCGTTTCATTTCGGAGAGCAACAAAGCTTCCATTTCCTTGAGCTTGGCGGCGTGCTTGGGATCGCTTGCAAGGTTGCGTTGACCGGCTTTGGGTTTGGCTCCCGTGAGTTCCTTGACCTTGTTCTCATGATTTTGTGCGAGATACTCGTCCGGGTTCTCCTTGAGGTTGAAGAGCTGGGTCTCCCGGACCTTTCCGTCCAGAACGTCGTATTTGATCAACTTCCAATCCCCCTTGCGGACCGAACGCATACCCGGCTTGGTTCCTCCACAGTAGGCCCCATAGAGGACATCGCGCACCCTGTCTTTCTTGCCCATGAGAACGGGCTTGAAGCTGATGCCTTCGCTAGTCGCGGGTATTTGGACACCCGTCAAATCACAGAAGGTGGCCAGAACGTCCAAAAGGTAGATGTTGCCAGGTGCCCTGGTACCTGGCTTGATACCCGGTCCCATGGCAAAAAAGGGAACCCTCCAGGTATGCTCGTAGAGGTTTTGCTTTCCCTGTAACCCGTGACGGCCAATCGCCATTCCGTGATCCGCAGTGTAGAAGACGTATGTGTTTTCGAGCTCACCCATCTCCTCTAGTTTCTTTAATACGCGGGCCACCTGAAGATCGATGTCCTCAGCGCAGGCCAGCTGACGACCGATTTCGTTTCGAATGGTGCGCTCGTCCCGGTTTTCCCATACTCCGCCGACGGAGACCTCGTCGCGCAAGCCCGGGTGACCGTGGTGAAAGGGATGCTTGGGCAACCAGTTGAGCGGTAGCTTGGGGGCCTTCGGGTTGGCAGGAGGCAAGGAATTCTTGTCCCGATGGTTCACTGCGCCGTATTTCTTTAGCAGATCGGGGGTGCCGTCGCGGACATCGTGTGGATGAGAGAAGCCGAAGTAGATGAAGAAGGGGTCGTCGTCGTTTGCTCTCTCCCGGCCATTGAGATAGTTGATCACCCGGTCGCCATGCCATTCGCTTCCGGTTTCCGGTGTTCCGCCACGCTTGGTTGCGTCCTCGCGGACGGAGAACAATGCGTTGGCCGCATTGTAGCTGTTTCCGTTCTTGCAGGTGCGCATGGTGTCGTAGCCGGCACGATTGAAGACTGCGGGGATGGTATTGTTGAGTATGTCTTCCCCCGTGGTGACGCCCTCTTCGCGCTTGAGGTGCTTTTTCCCACGTCGGGGTAGGTGCCACAGGGTTCGGCCGCTCATGACCATGGTGCGCGAGGGAGAACAGACCGCTCCCGACATCGAACCCATGTGGTAGGCCTGGTCGAGGGTCATGCCCTTGCTCGCCATACCGCCTATGGCAGGGGCATCCAAGGGTGAGGACGGATCATAGGCCTTGAAGTCAAAGGGCGATTGGTCATCGGCTATGATAAACAAAATGTTGGGCCGCTTGGCGGCTTCGGCGTTTGCTTGCCAAAGGGCCGCAATAGCGATCAGGCTCAGGGTGAACAGGGTTGTTTTTCTCATAATTTATTTAAATTTAGATCGTTCTTGCCTATTTCGAAAAGCTTGGCTTTCAGCTTCCAAGCGCTGGGTGGCGACCTCCGAAGTGAAACGGTCGTCCAGTTTGGGAGCCGCTTTTTTGAGGGTTTCCTTGTTGGCGAGAAGCTTGTATTGCCGGGCGGCCAATTGATCATAGGCGCTCAGGTAGGCATCAAGTTCCTCCCCGGCCAAGGATCCGAGGGCCGTGCGGGTCTTCTTGACGTCGCCTACCATGTAATCGAGCAGGTTACGCTTGAGGTGAAAGTTCTTTTCCCGGTCTCCCCCGGCAGCCACGCTGAAGAAGGCATTGTAGGCTTTTTCAGGCCAACCCCTTGGGCAACTTGTGTTCGGCAAGATCGAAGGTCTCGAATTTGTCGCGATC
>JAURNO010000337.1 GCA_030830145.1 Verrucomicrobiota bacterium | reverse complement strand
TTGCAGGGCCAACTGGGCAACCCGGAGGGGGAGGAAAAGCCAAATAAGAAATTCTATGACCCCAGGGCCTGGCTTCGCAGTGGAGAGAATGCTTTCGTCGACCGCTTGGTCCGTTCTTTCGAGGATCTCAACTGCATCAACCGAAATGCCGGCTGACTTTTCACACTTTCTAAATTCATAGTCAAATGGAAGAAGCTCAAGCCAAGTCGGTTCTTGATCAAATCAAGGAACACACCGTAATCGTAGCGGATACCGGCGATTTCGATTCGATCCGGCAATACGAACCGCGGGATGCAACGACCAACCCAAGTCTGATTCTCAAGGCTGCCAAACAGAGTGAATATTCCGATTTGGTCGAGGACGTGGTGAACAAAGCCAGGCAGGAGGGAGTCACCCAAGTCGAGGAATTCATGGATCGTCTGCTCGTTCGTTTTGGGGTTTCCATTTTGGAGATTGTCCCTGGGCGTGTTTCGACCGAAGTAGACGCCAGGCTATCTTTTGACTGCAAAGGAAGCTTGGCCAAGGCTCGTTCTTTGATCGAACGCTATGAGCAACTTGGTTTCTCGCGTGATCGTGTTCTGATCAAGCTCGCTACCACTTGGGAAGGAGTCGAAGTATCGAGGGAACTCGAGAAAGAGGGCATCCATTGCAATATGACACTTTTGTTTTCGAAAGTGCAGGCGATTGCTTGTGCGGAAGCAGGTTCCCAGTTGATCTCTCCTTTCGTCGGAAGAATTCTCGATTGGTACAAGCAGAAGACGGGAGAGGAATTCGAAGGAGCGGATGACCCCGGAGTCAAGTCGGTCACCGAAATCTACAATTACTACAAAAAATTCGGCTACAAGACCGAAGTGATGGGTGCTAGCTTTCGGAACACGGGAGAAATCAAGGAGTTGGTCGGATGCGATTTGCTCACCATAAGCCCCAAGCTTCTGCAGGAAATGAAAGAAGATCATTCGCCTCTCGAACTTAAGCTTTCCGAATCCAATGCTCTTGCATCGGATCTTTCCAAAATCGAGATCGACGAAAGCGCTTTCCGCTTTCAAATGAATGAGGACGAGATGGCTACCACCAAGCTAGCCGAAGGTATTCGTAAGTTTTCCGCAGATGTTTGTTCCTTGGAAAATATGCTTGGTCAAATGCTTTCCTCCTAAAAGCATTGTTCCTTTTGCTTGCTTGATTCTCTCTCTTTTTCAGACCAATTAGCGCATTTGTGTTTTACTTTTTTTAATTTAAGTGTACATGTTTAAATATGGAAGATAATACAGATTCTGCTTTGCCAAAAAGAGTAGTTCGCACGATTACTCTTACCCAAGACGACTTAAGCCTGCTGGACGGTATCGAGCGTGTGATGTCAAAGACCGGTCAGAGGATCAAGACTGATTCCAAGCTCATTCGAGCCGCCATTCAGGTTGCTCATGCCACTCTTCATGATGAATCCTACGACGTTATGGAAGTTGCCGAGAGGGTTGTAAAGGAAGACGGTCGTACTTTAAGCCGATTATTGGAAAAAGAAAAGAAACCCCAATAATAGTTTTCTTTTACTGATCGTAAAGGGATTCGAGGAGTTTCCCGCTGTCTTCGAATGCGGGGAAAGTAGTCGTACGTACGGTTAAAACCAAATTTTCCGAGCCTCGGTCGTCCTTGCTCAGAAAAACGGGTCGGTATGGTTTTTCCGAAAGGTTCAAACAAAGATCATTCAAATCCTCATTGCCACTTTTTATCGAACAGAGTCCGATTTCATTCTCCGCTATGGCGGTCAGGGCGTGCCCGATACCGTGAGGAGCCTTGGTTGCCAAATTTGAATACCCGTTTCTAATCTCGAGGTATCTCTGGTTCCATTCTTCTTTTCCGGTGAGTACAAAGAGGGTAGAGAAGACGCGCAGCATCGATGAATTTCCGGCAGGAATTGCGTTGTCATAACAAAATTTCTTTTTCCCAGGAGCCGGGCAATCCAAGTTTTTCGGCGCAAAGAAATAGCCGGTGGATTCCAAGTCTTGAAATTCCTCGTTTGCCTTCAATGCAAGTTTTTCGGCATCTTGAAGGTAGGTGACGGAACTGCCCGGTTCGATCCATTCGCTCACCGAGGAAAGGGCGAGCAAAGCTTCGGACCAAAAGGCATAGTCGTCAAGAAACGCAGGAGCACTCGAAGAATGATCATCGTAGCGCAAAGAGACGACTTTACCTTCCTCGTCCTGCAAGTGAACTTTCATCCATTCGGCCAATTTGCAAGCCATGCCCAGGTACTCCTTGTTAGTCAATGCAAGGGAGGCATCAACGAGGGCTTTGAGCAATAGAGCGTTCCATGCGGTGATTCTCTTGGAGTCTCGGGAGATCTTCCATTTTCTCGAATCTCTTGCATGAAGGAGCTTTTCCATTCTTGCCTCTTGTTCGGGGTCTTCAGGATTCCCTTGCCATCGGGGCAAATATTCGTCCGGGGAGGTTGGTGAGTTCGGCTTCTGCCCGGCGATGAGTAGGTCCGTCTCATCGTTTCCGATAATTGCTTCAAGTTCATCCTTTTCCCAAAGGTAATATCCTCCTTCCTTGCCGTTTGAATCGGAGGAAAGCGATGAAGAAAAACCTGTTTCGGGGCTTCCCATTTCACGAAGGAGCCATTGGATCGTTTTTTCGACGGTTTTTCGATAGAGGGGTAAGCGATACTTTCGGTAGGCCCTGGAGTAGGTGGAAAGCAAAAGAGCATTGTCGCAAAGCATTTTCTCGAAGTGCGGGACTTTCCATTCGTCGTCGGTCGAATAACGAAAGAAGCCACCTCCCACATGATCAAAAAGGCCTCTCGAAGCCATGGCATCGAGGGTTTTATTACTACAGAAATCAATTCTTTCGCCAAACTGTGAATCGGCGCGAACTTTTGCCGATTCTCCCATGGACATAAGAAAATCGATCTTCATCGGAGAAGGAAACTTGGGCGCTGAGGAGAAACCTCCCTGCGAATCGTCATGAATTTTGCAAATCGATTGGACCGCATTCAAGAGGAGCGAATTATTCCATTGGTCCGTAGGTGAGAAATCAGCGTCATTGGAATGCTCGAGGTTGCCGAGAACGTTTTCGGCGTTCTCGATTAATTCTTCTTTGGCGCGACCGTAGTGATCGGATATGCGCATCAACAGTTGTGGCCAGGGGACGATCCCATGACCAGTATCTTGTTTCGGGAAATAGGTGCCACCCCAAAAGGGACGGCCATCGCTCAGGCAAAAGGCATGGAGAGGCCAACCGGCCGATTGGTCGAACATCCGAATGGCTTCTAAGTAAGTCAGGTCGACATCGGGTCTTTCCTCGCGATCGACTTTTATGCATACGAAATGTCGATTCATAATCGACGCAACGAATTCATCCTGGAACGATTCTTCCGACATCGCATGACACCAGTGACAAGATGAATAGCCGATCGAAACAATGATCGGTTTGTCTTCGCGTTGCGCCTTTTCAAATGCACTTTACCCCAAGGTAACCAATCGACGGGTTGGTCGGCGTGTTGCCTTAGATAGAGGCTTTTTTCTGAACTGAGAAGATTGGACATAAGTAACATCCACATTTTTCAGAGATTTCGGTGATTCCCAAGCTTAATGAGATAAAACTTATTTTCCCATTGTCCCGAAGCCTTCCTGTCATTACGCAAAAAGGATGCCGCAAATACGAATTCTTTCCGACCGGGTAGCCAATCAAATTGCCGCCGGCGAGGTCGTGGAGCGCCCTGTTGCCGTGGTAAAGGAATTAATCGAAAACAGCATAGATGCGGGAGCTTCGAAGATTGAGGTAGAATTCAGAAACGGAGGGAAATCTTATCTGCGGGTTGAAGACGACGGATGCGGCATGAACGCCGATCAAGCTTTGCTTTCCCTCGAGCGTCATGCCACCAGCAAAATAAGAAAAGCAAGCGACTTGCACGAGGTCCAAACCTTCGGCTTCCGGGGAGAAGCTCTTCCCTCCATTTCGAGCGTGAGTCGATTTACGCTTCGAACCCGATCCCAATCGAATCCGGAGGGAAATGAAATTTTCATCAATGGAGGAAAAATGATCCATGTAAAGGAATGCGGAATGCCTTTCGGAACGAGGATCGAGGTATCGCATCTTTTCAACTCCGTGCCAGGTAGGAGGAAGTTTCTCAAAACCGAAGCCACCGAAGCGGCCCATATTATTCATATTTCCAAGCTTTATGCCTTGGCCCATCCTTCCATTGCCTTTTCCTTGATCGAGGGCGGACGAACTCTTTTCCGTTCTCCTGCCTGCGAAGGGTTTGCCGAACGGGTTCGTGAGACTTTGGGGAAGGGCTTGGCGGACTGTTTGGCACCCATTGAGTTCTCTCAAGACGATCTCGCCTTGGAGGGGCTCATTGGAAAACCCGGTCAAAGTCGCCCGACGCGCAAGGAAATGATCTTTTTCGTGAACCGCCGGCCTGTCGAAAGCAAGACCCTTTCTTATGCCGTGCTTGAAGCTTATCATACTTATGCCCCGAAGGGTCGATATCCGCCGGCGATTCTCTTTCTGTCTCTGGACCCTGCCCAAGTCGATGTGAACGTTCATCCCGCAAAGCGCGAAATTCGTTTTCGGGACGAGCGCAAAGTCCGTCAGTTTCTCATGGACGGCATTCTTGAGAGGAACCGGCAGCTTACCGGGAAAATTGATGAAGTTACCGATGAACAGGAGATGGAAAGAGACGTTTCTTCGGGCATGCTCGTGCCCAAAATCGACCCGCACGCTCTCGAGCTGAACCAAGCCAAGCCGGGATTGTCCTTGAGCGGGGGAGTAGGACTCTCGCATGAACCGGAGCTCCCCTTGTCCGGAGGGTCGGCGTATCAAAATTCGGAATCGAAGGCCGAGGAAATAGAGGAGGAAGAAGGAGTTCGGGAAGATGCGCCTGGGGCTTCCGTAGGTTTGCGTGGCGAGCTAGGTGCCGATTGGAAGTTTTTAGACCGTCCTCATGGAGATATGGCGATTTTCTCAACGCCTCAGGGCGTGGTCGCTTTGCATTGCAGGGCTACCTACGAACGAATCCGTTTTGAGCAACTTGAGGATTCCTTGGAAGGGGAGGGCCCGGCGTCTACTCAGGCTCTTCTTCTTCCCGAGTCTATGGAGCTTGATGGGGTGGACGCGGGGTTCCTGGAGAAAGGCCGAAGTGGTCTTGAGAAAGTGGGTTTTGCTGTGGAAGAATTTGGTCGGAATTTCTACCGTGTCGAAGGATGTCCCACTTGGATTGATCCAAGTGAAGCAGCCGGTTTTTTACGCGATTTTCTTGAGGTGGCTCGTGAAAACGGAGGCGATATCAATACCGAAACTTTTGCCAAGGAGGCCTTGATCCGCCAGGCCACGAAAAGCCAAGGTCAGGGAGAGGGTTTTTCCGATGATGAAATTGTTCGGATGGTCAATCGATTGCTCGTTTGTCGCAATCCCTTCACCTGCCCACGCGGCCGCCCGACTTATTTTGAAATTCCGAAAAGAGATTTTGAGACTAAGTTTCGCCGGAAACTTTAATAAATTTTCGTATTTCGTAAGATTTTGCTTTCAAAGCGCTTCCGATTTTTAGAAAAACAATGGCATGAAATCTTCACGTTGTCTTATCTCAGCCCTTTTCTTGTCCTCTATTTTTCTGCAAAGCGGATGTACTCTTTCAGAGGTCGGAAGCAAAACGAAGGATGGCGTTGTGAAAGGTGCCTCTTTCGTCTCATCCAAAAGTAAAAAAGCCTATCAAACCGGGAAGACCGCACTTGGTTTCGCCCCAGCTGAAAAAAAGAAAGCCAAACCCATGACCGTTGCAAAAAAAGCTTTTGGCGAAATGCCCGATGGCTCGAAGGTGAGCGAATACATTTTGACCAATGCCCATGGCATGCAGGTTTCCCTGTTGGATTATGGAGCAACCGTGAAGGATATAATGGTTCCTGATCGTAACGGAGAGTACGCGAATGTTTCCCTTGGATTCGGGAACTTGGAGGATTATCGCGAAAAAAGCCCTTACTTCGGATGCACCGCAGGGCGATATGCGAATCGAATCGCCAAAGGTTCTTTCACCTTGGATGGCAAGGAATTTAAGTTGGCTACCAATAATGGGCCCAATCATCTCCATGGGGGAGAGCGGGGGTTTGACAAACATGTTTGGTCCACCCGCGTTTCCGAGACGAAAACAGCCGTCACGTTCACCCGGAGAAGTCCGGATGGAGAAGAAGGTTATCCGGGTAACCTTACCAGCAAGGTCACATACACGCTTACCAACGATAATGAATTGAAGGTGGAGTACGAGGCGACTACGGACAAACCAACCGTTTTGAATCTTACCAATCACACCTATTTCAACCTGGCCGGCGAAGGTGATCCAACGATTTTGGATCATGAGCTCACCCTTTATGCGAATCAATACGTTGCAACGGACGAGACGAACATCCCGACCTCCGTGGATAAGGTGGTTGGTACTCCATTTGATTTCCGAAAGGCCACGGTCATTGGCAACCGCATTGAAGCGGATCATCCACAGATCAAGTACGGCAAGGGGTATGATCACACTTGGGTCGTGAATCAAAAGAAAGGCAAGCCTTTGGCCCATGCCGCCACCTTGCGAGACCCTGGTTCAGGTCGCGTCATGGAAATTTACACCGATCAACCGGGTATTCAGTTTTATGCCGGTGATTACTTGGATGGAACGTTCAAGGGACAAGGCGGAAAGGTCTACCCATTGAGGTCCGGCATGTGTTTGGAAACTCAGGTTTTTCCTGACAGCCCCAATCATCAAGGGGAAGATGGATGGAAAAGCTGCGTCTTGAGACCCGGTGAAACCTACACCCACCTGACTGTCCATAAGTTCAGGGTCGAGTAAATTATTTATAGGAAAATCTCGCCAATTTTTCGTGGTTTGATAAAGTTGGCTCGATGGTTGCCTTACTTACAGGGCAACCTTTCCTATTTATAGATGATTTCCCAGACGACTTCGAAAACCATTAGTTTAACGCAATCTCAAGATGCTCCCGAGGAATTAGTCGCGGAGCTCAAGGGAGCGATTGAAAGCCAGCTTCGGCTCACCCTGGCCCGTCATTTTGACAACGCCACCCCAAGGGAAGTTTGGATGGCGACCTGTTTGGTGGTGCGTGAAAAAATCATCGACCGCTTCATCGAGACTCAGGCTGCCCACAATCGAGAGGAAACCAGACGGGTATACTACCTGAGCCTAGAGTACCTGATGGGGCGTTTGCTTAACGTCAACTTGCGTAACACGGGACTTCATCAGGCGGTTGGAGCCGCTTTGGCAGAGCTCGGTTTCGATTTGGAGGAATTATGCGAGGAAGAGCGAGATATGGGCCTGGGCAACGGTGGTTTGGGTCGTCTGGCCGCTTGTTTTCTCGATTCCATGGCGACTATGGACCTTCCTGCAATCGGGTATGGCATCCATTACCAATTCGGCTTGTTCCGGCAAGAGTTTGAAAACGGAAGGCAAGTTGAGCGTCCGGACGATTGGCTGAAGTACGGAAATCCGTGGGAAATCGTTCGGCCCCAATATGCCCAAAAAGTATTCCTTTACGGTAGGGTCGAGCATTCGTACGACGATTTGGGGGATTACCGGCCGCAGTGGGTTGAGACCAAGCAAGTCGAGGGAATTCCCTATGACTTGGCCATCGTCGGGTACGGTGCCCGTACGGTGAACTTTCTTCGATTGTGGGAAGCAAAAGCCTCCGAGCAGCTCGATCTTCAGGTATTCAATCAGGGTGGTTACGTTGAAGCCGTTCGGGAAAAAGTGATGGGGGAGAGTATTTCAAAAGTACTTTATCCCAACGACGAAACGGAGAGCGGAAAAGAACTCCGATTGGTTCAGCAATATTTCTTCGTGGCTTGCTCCCTTCAAGATATGATTTCCCGATTTCGACGCAGTGAAGACGATTGGAGTTTGTTTCCCAAAAAAGTGGTTGTGCAACTCAACGACACGCACCCCGCGGTGGCTATTTTGGAACTGATGCGAATCTTTTTGGACGTCGAGCACATGCCTTGGGAGAAAGCATGGGATTTGGTAAGGAAAACTTTTGCCTACACCAATCACACTTTGCTGCCCGAAGCCTTGGAAACCTGGGGAGAAGCTTTGTTCGAAAAGGTTTTGCCCCGGCATTTGCAGATTGTCCATGAAATCAACAGAAGGTTCGTGGCGGAGGAACTGGCCACGCGTTGGCCCGATGACTCGGAAAAGATCCACGCAATGTCCATTGTTGCCGACGGTCAGGTTCGAATGGCTTTTCTCTCCGTTGCGGGTAGCCATTCGGTTAATGGGGTTGCGGCTTTGCATACGAAATTGCTCAAAAATCGATTGCTCAAGGATTTTGCGGATTTGTATCCTGAAAAGTTCAATAACAAGACCAACGGAATTACTCCCAGGCGCTGGTTGCTTGGTTGTAACCCGGAGCTTTCCGAATTGGTTACTTCGGTCGTTGGGGAGAAATGGATTACCGATTTGAGTTTACTTCGCGGCCTGGAGAAAGTCGCCAACGATTCTTCCTTCCAGGAAAAATTCATGGACATCAAGCGAAGGAACAAGGTCGTTCTGACTGAGATGATCGAGAATGAAATTGATTTGAAGATTGATCCCGATGCGCTTTTCGATTCCCAGATCAAGCGACTACACGAATACAAGCGACAGCATCTCAATCTTCTTCATTTGCTCACCCTTTACCGCCGACTTTTGCATGATCCCGACTTGGATATTTCACCAAGGGTGTTCATTTTCGGAGCGAAAGCAGCACCCGGTTACCATTTGGCTAAAGTTATCATCCATGCCATCAACTTGGTCGGCGAACGCATCAATAATGATCCTAGAATCAAGGGTAAGTTAAAAGTAGCCTATTGGCCGAATTACGGTGTTTCCTCTGCGGAAAGAATCATTCCCGCGACCGATCTGTCCGAGCAAATATCGACGGCGGGAAAAGAGGCATCGGGTACCGGAAACATGAAGTTCGCATTAAACGGCGCCTTGACGATTGGAACCTTGGACGGTGCCAATGTGGAAATTCTCGAGGAAGTCGGAGATGATAATATTTTCATTTTCGGTCAAACCGTCGAGGGGATCGAAAAGTTGAGGACCGAGGGGTATGATCCCAGAAGCTATTACGAGGGAGATGAAGAACTCAAAGCGGTTTTGGATTGGTTGTCTTCCGACTTCTTTTCACCCAAAGAGGGGAACGTTCTCGAGGATCTCCCGAAAAGTCTATTGGATTGGGGGGATCCTTTTTTCGTCCTGGCGGATTATCGCGCTTATGTGCAATCTCAGGAAGATGTCAATTCGGCCTATTTGGATAAGGGGCGTTGGGCATCCATGGCGATTCGCAATGTTGCCGGTTCGGGTAAGTTTTCCTCCGATCGAACCATTGGTGAGTATGCATCCGATATTTGGAAATTGAGTCCGCTAAAGGTGCCGGACCAAGCTTCATGATTCGTGCAACGGTAAGCATTTTGTTCTTTTTCCCGGCTTTTCTCTTTGCGGTCGAGCTTACGAATTCATTTCCTTTTCAGCCTGGTGAAACCCTAAGGTACGACCTGAAATGGGGCTTTTTCCCCGTAGGGTCGGCAACCATGAAAGTTCTTCCGATGGATGAGGATGCCGGTGAGAATGGTTTTCACCGCTTGAGCTTTTCCGTGCGAACCAACGAATTTGCCGATGCTTTTTACAAGGTGAGGACGAATATCACGAGTGTGGTCGACGGGTCCTTCCGTAAGTCGATGCGGTATGAAAAATCACAAAAAGAAGGCAAAACAAAGAGGGAAATCGATGTCCTCTTTGATTATGATGCCGGAAAGGCCAGCTATTTTGAATCGAAAAAAATGGTGTCGACCTTGTCGATTCCTTCCCAAGTTCTCGATCCCCTGTCGATTGCCTATTTTTTCCGCTTGGAAGAACTCAAACCCTCAACGGAAACCATTTTACCCACCTGTGACGGCAGGAAAGTGAAAATGATTAAGGTACGGACTGGCAAAGTCGAAAAGATTCGGGTGCCTGCCGGTACTTACAAGGCAATTGGAACGGTTCCCGAAATGAAAGACTTAAGCGGTGTTTTCAAGAAAAGTCCGGATGGGATTCTTCGAATTTGGTATTCTGACGATTCCTTGAAGCTACCCGTTAAAATAAGCAGCAAGGTAATCGTTGGGAGCTTTACTGCCCGGCTTGTTTCAGCCGAGGGCTTGAAGAAGAATTAGAAATTCTTCAGTCCAATGGGTTAATATTCTTCATCAGTTCGACGAAAGAACGTAGAGCAGGAGTGAGCATGCGGTTTTTCTTGTGGATGATGGCAAGGGGGCGGACATGCTGGCCATGATCCAATTTACAGGTGGTCAGCTGATTGCGCTCGGATTCGTTGGTGACGGTATTAGCCGGAAGGATGGCAATCCCGGCATTGATTTCCAAGGCTCTTTTAACGGTTTCCACGTTATCGAATTCCATAACGGTGGAAATTTCGACTCCTGCATTACTCAAAATTTCGTCGGTAGCCTTCCGAGTGGGAATATCTTTTTCGAATGAGATAAAATCTTTTCCGCCCAAATCCTTTATGGTTAGGTTTTTCTTCTTGGCTAGAGGGTGCTCCGGATTCATCGCGACAATCAGTTCGTCCTGAGCGAAGTTAATGGTGGTCAGTTCCTTGTGGTTTAAGGGGAATGCGACCAACCCGATATCGGCGGTCCCGTGCAGTACGTCTTCATAAACCAGGTTGGCCCGGCGGTATTCGACCCTGGCGTTGACGGAGGGAAATTCCTTGATGAAGGATTTTAAATAGGGGGGCAACTCATGCAGTCCAATGCTGTTCACCGTTGAAATTTGGATCGTCCCGCTGACGATGTTTCTC
>JAURNO010000336.1 GCA_030830145.1 Verrucomicrobiota bacterium | reverse complement strand
TGAGAAATGCATATGGAAGCCTTGGCCTTCATTTCCGCAGTCCAATCCGTAAAGGTAAAAGCTTGATCAGCGGGTAAAGTCCCGATGTGCACCTCGATAATTCTTCCTTGGAAGACATTGTCTCCGAATTGTTTGAGCATTTGAGCCTGCGTAGCATGCACCACATCGCGAAAATCCATATGGTCCTTCAGTTCCCCCTTGAAGGTCACCTTGACCGATTCGGGAATGGGCATCGACACTTCCCCTGTGGCAAGAGCGAGGGCAACCGTCCCCGAATCCGCCCCGAAAGCTACGCCCTTGGACATTCTGGTATGAGAATCACCACCGATGATGATTGCCCATTCATTGGTGGTAAGATCATTCAGAACCTTATGAATCACATCCGTCATGGCATGATATTCCCCCTTGGGGTCCCGTGCGGTGATGAGCCCGAACTTGTGCATGAAATTCATAAGTTTGGGAATGTTGGCCTGTGCTTTGACGTCCCAAACCGATGCCGTATGACACCCGGATTGATAGGCTCCGTCAACGATGGGAGAAATCACGGTTGCAGCCATGGACTCCAATTCTTGAGAAGTCATCAATCCCGTAGTGTCTTGAGACCCCACGATGTTCACCGTAACTCGTACATCCGAACCGGCGTGCAAAACCTTACCCTCCGCCACTCCAACCGCATTTTTATTAAATATTTTTTCCACCGCGGTGAGGCCTTGTCCCTCGTGGGAAATTTCTTTGGCTGGAGCAAAAGCGGATTGAAATTCAACGCCCAAAGTAGAAGCGGCAAAGCTCTGCAGCTTCTTTCCAAACACGATTGCATAAGATCCTCCGGCCTTGATGAATTCGACCTTCTGCGGAGTTAGCGCGGAAGATATATCCTTCAGTTCTTTTTCTCCGTTATACAATTTTTTCTTCTTCGTATTGATCGTAAGGACTGTCCCCGTCTCTACTGAGTAGGTTTGCTCCAGAACCGGATCGCCTTTGTCGTCAAGAATAGGCTGACCCTCGGAATCAAGTTTTCTGACCCAATTTTCCAGATCCAGCCCAATCCCACCGGTAACCTCTACGGTCGTTTGGAAAATGGGGGAGATCCCATTCGTTCCGGCCACGACCGGAGCAATATTGACAAAGGGAACGAAAGGACTGGATGGCTTGCCAGTCCACAAGGCCACGTTATTGACCCCGGACATCCTGGAGGAACCCACCCCCATGGTTCCCTTCTCTGCGATCAACATCACCCTCTTGTCTGGATGTTGCTTTTGAAGCTCCTGAATTTCGGCCTGTTCAGCCTTCGTCATCATGCATTGACCATGAAGTTCACGGTCGGCCCGGGAATGAGCGAATTTTCCAGGAGAAAGCAAATCAGTGGAAATATCTCCCTCCGCAGCAATGTAAGTAACAACCTGGATCTCCTCTTCAATCTCGGGAAGTTTGGTAAAAAATTCAGCCGTTGCATAGCTTTCCAGAATATCCTTGGCGGTTCCATTTCCGTCCTTGTAAGCCACTTTTATCCGCTCCATATCAGCCTCGTAAAGAAAGACCTGAGTCTTCAGGACATCCGCAGCCTTCGGCGCGATCGACTCGTCATCACCAAGCGCCAAGTCCAAAAGAACTCGAACCGAGGGGCCGCCCTTCATATGAGACAACAACTCCAAGGCAAATTCCGGGGTAATTTCTTCGATTACTGGATTACCAAGGATGATTTCCTTTAGAAATTCTGCCTTTTCACGGGCCGCACTTGTCGTACCCGGCAAGGTATTGAAAATGAAGAAATCAAGCGAGGACTTCCTATGTTCATTCTCCGGATCTTTAATTTGAGCAATGATCTCGGTAAGCAGTTCGGCTCCGTCAATTGGTTTGGGGCTTAAACCTTGGGCCTTTCGCTCCTCGATCTCGGTGATGTAGTCTTTATAGGTATTCATGGATGGGATTCTTGAAAAATGTAAGTTTAAGCATAATTCTTTCAAGCAGATTCGACGGTACCGGACACACCAAGTAAAATGCCAAAGAGTTAATTACACTTTAATTTATTCCAAAAAACACGGAAAGGACTTGGCTATACCCCATCTGACTCTTCTTCTGACATGGGAGGTTGGACCCTGGCCGACTTTAACAAATTTCGCTCTTCCTCTTCCAGCTCTTCCCTTCTCTTTTTCGACAGATACGGGTGATCCGTCATATTCATACCCATCTTCGAGATGATTTCCATCGCTTCTTCACGGGTCAAGTTGTTGATAATTTCTTCGTAATTCTCTATCATCATTTTTTTTCCGTGCGTCTTTACCCGTCCGACAATTGGAGCGAACAAGAAGGCAGTGACTTTGATAGTTGTTTTAATTGGTGGTTCGAGAAAATACTGCGCGGAAGCGTCAGCTTTTTGAGATTCGTTAACTTCGTCAGATGCGCGGGATCGGATAACTGGCAAAAGGGAAGGAAAAGGTCTTCAAGGTTCTTCAACCCGTAGAGGGGCGAGTAGTCGGCCAGACTGTAACCGCTAACCCGCAAGCTCTTAAGCTTTCTCATCCCTGAAAGAGGGGAAAGATCCTTTACCTTGTGCAGACTTGAAATATTGAGAGCCCTCAAATTCTTCAACCCGCAAAGGGGAGTCAAATCTTCAATTTCCCTTTCGCTCCCCTCCACCCTTGTGGGCGGCCTGTACAAAACCAAAGGGGAAGAACCTGGAGATTTATTTAAATCTTGCTTGCTTTTAGGCAAAAGAAGGGAAGGACCAAGGGCGAGAGCAGTAAAGTTTGCTAATCCATCAAGCAAGGAGAAGTCATTGATTCGGCTGCTGTTGACAAAAAGGCTCTTCAGGTTCGTCAGCTCTGCGAGGTCCTTCAGGCTCGAGATTTCG
>JAURNO010000022.1 GCA_030830145.1 Verrucomicrobiota bacterium | reverse complement strand
GAAGACGGCAAGGGTGCGAAGAGTCGACCCTTCGACGCGAAAAAAGCGATTGTCGCGCGATCCGTTTCCATCGACGAGGGAGAAGGAGAGGGTGGCGTTTTTATCGGGATCGGTTCCAGAGAGTCGACCAACGAGGGTGCCGATGGGTTGGTTTTCCAAAACGGTCGAACCGTTGAGCTCGATTGCGGTGGGGGCGGCGTTGGCGACCGATTGGGAGTCGCGTGGGTCGGATCCGTATGCGGTCTCGGTTAAGTCTGAAAAGCCGTCCCCGTCGTCGTCGTTATCATAATGGTCTTCCGTTCCGTCCCCGTCGAGGTCTTCGATCTGGTTGAGCAACGCAATGGAGAAATTGCCATCGAGGTATGCGTTGTGTTCGTCGGTTACGCGAACCGAGATGGCGTAGGAGGACGCATTGGTCTCATAGTCGAAGGAGTGGAGAGTTCTGAGCGTTCCGTTGGTATCCAAACTGAACAGGTTAGCCCCGCCAAGGAGGGAGAAGGTGTGAGTCGCGTTGGCATCCGGGTCAGTGGCGGAAAGCTTTCCGACAAGGGTTCCGGCGGGTTGGTTCTCTTGGATCGTTGAGCCATTGAGGTCCAGTTGGGTCGGGGCTTCATTGGGGCGGGATTGATTGCTGAGCGGGTCGGATCCGTAGGCGTGTTCGGAAGAATCGGAGAAGCCGTCCCCATCGGAATCGACTAACTGATCACTGGTTCCGAGAACTTGTTCCTGAGCGTAGGTAAGTCCGTCCCCGTCGTCGTCCTTGGCGGGGTCATGAATGGCGGTTATAGTAAAGTTCTTGTCAAAGGATGCATTTTCTTCGTCGCTTACCCGAACGCTGATTGAATAAGTTCCGTATCCCAAGCTTGCGTTTGTGAGAAGATTCATTCCGGAAATGGAAAACTTGTCCCGGTCGGTCGATCCATTCCCTTCGAGCAGCGAAAGAACTAATTGTCCGTTCCCGTTCGAGACGTCCGGGTCGATTGGTTGAAAAAGGCCGACGTATTCGCCCGCAGGTTTGTTTGCGTAAACGGTGGCGTCGTTCAAGTTCAAGCCGTCGGGAGGGTTGTTGACCTGCATGAAATAAAGAGCCCCGACGGATAGCCTGCTGGCAATTCCCCCGCTTTCGATGGTATCGAATATGGTGGCTTCCTGGCCTAGTTCTCCTTCCTGTTTGTCGGAATAACCGTCTCCGTCGGAATCGTCGGAGGGGCCGGAATTCAAGTTTCCGAATTGATAGAGTTCGGCCCAATCCATGATGCCGTCTCCGTCGTTATCCTGATTACTTGGTACGTAATGCGCGACGACATCCGTATTTTCGGTCATCTTCCAATCGACTTTGCCGCTTGATACTCCGGTTGGTCCGCTTTGCCTGACACCATTGACCGTCCAGTATACGAAGTGATAGCCGTTGCTCGGACCATGTAAATTCTGGGTGCCAAGGGTGGCGTTGATTTCAAGGAAGCTGCTGGTGTTGGCAATGAATCCGGACGGGTTGCTGGTGACCGAGGCGAGAACCATGGAGGTGTCCGCGTACACGAATCCAGTGGAAAGTCGTCCGGCGATTCCGCCGTTTTCCACCTTGTCCACGATGGTGGCTTCCTGTCCGAGTTCGCCTTCTTGTTTGTTGGAATATCCATCCCCGTCGGAATCGTCGGAGGGGTCTGAATCCAAATTTCCGAATTGATAAAGCTCGAACCAATCCATCACGCCGTCTCCGTCATTGTCCTGATTGCTGGGGACGTAGTGCGCGATCACTTCGGTGCTCGATTGGACGTTGATCTGGACTTTGCTGCTGGAAATCCCGGTGGGGGCGGCTTGCCTGACTCCGTTGACCGTCCAGTAGGCAAAGTGATAGTTGTTGGTCGAACCATTAAGGTTGACGGTCGAAAGGGATGAGTTTTGCTCGAGAAAATTGCTCGTTTCATTGACGAAACCGGTTGGGTTGCTTTTCACCGTGGCCAAAACCATGGTGGTGTCCGCATAGGTAAATCCGGTGGACAAGCGCCCGGCGATCCCGCCCCCTTCGACCAAGTCGAAAACCAAAGCGTCCTGTCCGAGTTCGCTTTCCTTCCGGTTTGAATATCCGTCTCCATCGGAATCCTCGTTAGGTTGACGGGAGAGGTCTCCGAACATGCGATACTCATACCAGTCCAAAACGCCGTCGGAGTCGGTGTCGGCGGAGGATAGAAAATAATGCGCTTTGTAGGTGGACGTCGCATTGATCACGCTGGAAACACGGGTGAGCGATCTTCCGTCGGGAGCCGTTTGCCTCACTCCGTCGATGCTCCAGTATCCGAAGGTGTAGCCGCTGGATACAAGAGCGGGGTTGAGGCTGAGAAAAGAACTGCCTTGTTCCACTGCCGAGCTTTGCAAGACAAAACCCGCGGGTTCTGAAACTTGGTCGACTTGGTAGAGCGCTCCATAGACCGAAACGGGTAGACATAGGAACAAACCGCATAACCAAAGGAATGGTTTTTCGAGGTTTTTCCGCATGTATTTGACGCTCACTTGATTGGATAAGTTTACTGGATCAGGTTCGAAAAAGTTCGTTTCCCCTTTCTATTCCTTGATGATCCAAGTGCCGGTGGTCGTTTGGACGTCGAATCCATACTCGTTCACGTTTCCGGGTAGGTTTCTCGGTTTTATCTGGAAGGTTGCGGGCCAGTTGTTGACGCTCCCCGGCGTAGCCGCTTCCCGGGCCTTGGTCACTTCCTGAGTCGTGGCATATCGATAGTCTGAACCAAGAGCATTCAAGAGGATACTTTTGCTTTTGACGTTCCAACTCGAATCCAAAAGGGTGACAACGGGTTTGCTCGAGTTTGTGCTCTCTGCACGGTAGATTCGCACGTATCCGTGCCCATTGCCTACCCCGCTTAGGTTTTGCTTGTTGGCACCGGCGTTAAAAGAGCCTCCGCCACCACCGTTTTGTCCGCTTGGACCACTGTTGGAACCTCCTCCTCCTGAGTATCCGCCTCCGCCTCCTCCGTTATACCAACCCGTGCTGTAAGTTGCGCCTCCTCCTCCAAAGCCACCTTTTCTTCCGCCCTGTCCACCAGTCGCTCCCAATTGAAAAGAAAGGCCCTCGAGGTCCTGATTTCCGGTTCCGGATCCGAGGAATCCACCACCACCACCACCCGAGATTCCGAGTCCCCCGAACCCATTGGCCCCGCCATCGCTTCCGCTGCTGTAGCCATTTTGACCATTTTCGTTTGCCAGTGCATCTCCACCATTGGTGCTTCCTCCTGCACCCCCTCCACCACCAGCAACGAGCATGGGCGTGTTGTTGACGTCGCTCACCACGAATGTTCCTCCGCCACCAGCTGTGCCGTAGCCATTTGAAGTCGTTCCTTCACCCTTTTGTCCGACGAGCAGAGTGAGTTCTTGTCCGGCTGTGAGGTTAAAGCGACCCTGGACGAAAGCACCTGATCCTCCGGACTTTCCATATTGGTTTCCACCCTGAGCTCCAACCGCTTCGATCACATAGGTGCCGGTCGCGGGAACCGTCCATTTCTGATAGCCTGGTTTGTATCCGGTGGTGACGTTTCCTTCCAGGTTCGTTCCGTTGTATTCGGCAATTAACTGAGAGGCAGAAGGACCGTTTCTTCCCGTTGCTCCGGCATTGGTGAAGGTGAAAACCTGAGAGGCATTCGTGTCAATGGCAGGAATGACGACGGCGTTTGAAACGTTGCTCTCGAACCGGGCGACTCCGGTGGCGAGCAAAAATTTAGCGTAATTTTTAAAGGCATTGTCGTTGAGGGGCGAACGGCTTATGGTCATGTTTCCATCGGAGAAGGGGAGGGTCAGGAAGTGCAAGTCGACCGGTTTGGAACGGTTCGCATCCTGACAGAGAATTTCAAATTTTATGGTTCCGGTATTCGTTACCCAGTCTTGCTTCACGTCCCATGACATGCGGTGAATTTGGTTGGTGGCGATCGGAGTTCCGATTTTGCTTCCCGTTCCTTCGATCCAGGCTTGCGGTACAACGAGATCGCTTCCGCAATGAGCAATGATGCCAACGGTTACGTTTATGTCGTCCGGATCGACGATTTCAAAATCGAAATCCATCACGTTGGTTCCCGCCCGTTGCGAAATGGAGCGAATGGCCGGTTGGGGAATGACGTTGCGAACGAGCTCGCCTTTCGTACGGAAGGCTCTTTTCCAAATGCGCACTGCAGATGTCGTTGATTCGATCACATCACCCTGGGGAGTAAAAGTGTAATTGTAGTTGGAATTGTTTGTGAACGGAGTCGAGGTGATCGAATTACCTTCTTCGTCCCTTAGGTAACCGTAGGAGAGCATGGTGCCATCCTTTGCTAATGAGAGCTTGTATCTCGTGAGGTTCGTTCGGCTGACAAAGGTTCCGTCTTCCTTGAAAATATGGAGATAACTCGAGTCCGTCACAGCCAAGTTGCCGTTTGATAGAAAGGCCAAGTCGCATCGATGACTACTGTAGCTGAAGTTTAGTTGTCCAGGTGAACTGCCATTCGATCCGAATTCTCTTTTGATGGTTCCGTTTCGATCCAAAACCACAATCTTATGGAGGGCGGCATCGGACACGAATAGGTCTCCGCTCGTAGGACTGATTGCGATCGCCTGAGATTTGGAAAAACCTCCGGTTGACCAATCCTCTCCCCACTCGGTGCCGATTACGGCGGTGAAATTAGCTTCGACCGTGTTCGCTTGTTTCGGCATGTCGCTGCGGAGCGTGGCGTTGGGTTCGGAGGAGTAATCTCTTCCTCCGTCAATGACGATAACGGAGGTAACGAATTTATTGTAAGAATCCGTATCGGATGAGTTCGAATCCAATACGGCATGGGCACTCGCTCCCGTACCTCCGCCCCCACTAAAGGTCAGAGTAAAGGTTTGGTTGTTCCAATGCTTGTACAGGTTACTTCCGTTTGCATCGACGGTTACACTGACCACGCGTCCGGGAGATTTGCTGTAGGCAACCACCCGGTTGTGCGAAACGGTGTAGAGGGTGCCGTTTCCGTCCATGGTCATGTCCATGAAGTTTCCACTGCCGAAGGTTTGCAAGAGCGTGCCATTGGTATCATATATTTTGATGTCCCGTCCCGTTGCATCCCATACGCTTCCTCTGCCTACGAAGATCCTGCCTTCACCGGACGTGGAGTTGTGGTCGTAGTAAACTCCGCGTGATTCGGTCACGGGCCATTCTTTGGCAAGATACCAATTGTCCTGCTCGGCCGCTCGGCCGACGAGGAGAGTTAAAAGAAGGCTAAGGGTAGGGATGAACTTTGATGTCTTCATGATCTGATAAAGTTTTTCGTTTCGACTGCCTGAGTATCGTCCAAGCAATTATGAAACTATAAAGGTTTAGGAGTATGTCGATGGTTTAATACCTTTGTTAAACTGTAAATTTAATGATCTTAGGCAAAGTAAACGATCTATTTCGGGGTGGGGCATGAGCGACTAGCGGGGGCGGGGGGACTCAAAGAGGAGATTTGCAGAGAAGCAAATGGGAGGTTAGGAGCGGATTTCCCGAGCGGAGGTCATGCCCTAGATGTTTGGGGTCATTAATCGAACCGCTTCCTTTGCTCCATTGGTCT
>JAURNO010000021.1 GCA_030830145.1 Verrucomicrobiota bacterium | reverse complement strand
CCGGCCACGACGTCCATTTCGAGGACCGGGAAGGTTTTTTGGGTGTTTTAGAACCCTTTATCGAAGGCTAGGAAGCGCCGCCTTAAGCCGTCCCTGGCTTGATTCTCGCTCCGTTGGATGGCACGAAGTCATGAACGGAAGGGAGATGGTCGAATTGAGTTTCGTGCTCTTTGGCTATTGCCTCTGCATCGTTCGGCCCGAAACCGGTCCCTGTCCAAGCCAGAACCGCACCCCCGAAACCTCCCCCCGTAAGTCTTGCTCCCAGCACTTCGGAGTGTGCCTGAAGCTTGCGGGCGAGAAAATCAACTTCCGGACAACTGTTCTCAAAAAGTAGGGATGAGCTTTCGTGGGAATCGTTCAGGAGCAAGCCCAATTCGTTGACCTCCTTTTTCGATGCGAGGCCCTCACGGAAGGAAAGAACTCTTGCTTGTTCATTGATAACGTGGCGAGCCCTTTTGCTTGTGTTTTCCGGCATGGAGTCTTCGGTGATCCACTCTTTCTTGGCCTTTGCGAGGTAGTTGATTTCATGCCCGCTTTCCCGAAGGCAGCCAAGGGCAGCCTGACATTCTCCATGCCTTTTTGCATAATGAGAGTCCACCAAGTCGTGTTTGATTCCGGTGTCAAAGACCCAAAGCCTGGTGTCGGGGGGCAGGGGCAGGGTGGAGAAATCCTCTTTTTCACAGTCGATCAAAACAAGATGATCTTTTTTTCCGAAGGCGGAAGTGGCCTGATCGAGAATTCCGCAGGGGACTCCGACGAATTCATTCTCCGCCTTTCGGCAGATACCGACAAGCTCCTTGCGATCAAGCTCTTGACCGGCAAGTTGTGCCAAGACGAGTGCTGAGGCGAGCTCGAGGGCCGCACTTGAGCTCAACCCTACGGATACGGGCAAGTCGGTCGTAAAGGTCAAGGAAAAGCCCGTGCGGGGGGCTAATCCAGCTTCCTGCATGACCTTGAGTACGCCCAGGCAATAGTTTGCCCAGGAAGTCTTGCCTTCCTGACGGCCAAAGCCCGCCAAACTGCTTTCCACAACGGCATCTTCGAAACTTTCGCTGAAGAGGCGGATGTCATCACCTTCCGTCGGGGTGGCAAAGGCGTAAATTCCAGCGTCGATGGCCGCTCCCATAACCATCCCGCCGTTGTAGTCGAGATGATTCCCCAGGAATTCTATTCTACCCGGTGCGAATGAGGCAACCGAGCCCTTCCTTTCATCGAGGTAAGCCTGTTTGGCTTTTTCCTTGTCGTTGTCCATATGGTATAAAAAAAACCCGTGGTTTCCCACGGGCTTTTTAAAAGGGTAGGTTTAATCAATCAATCAGATCGCAGCTTTGAGCTTTGCTCCAGCCTTGAACTTTACGTTCTTGGAAGCCTTGATCTTGATCTTTTCACGGGTTTGGGGGTTGATCCCCGAGCGCGCAGCGCGCTTAACCACGGAAAAGGTACCGAAACCGATGATTTGAACAGGCTCCTTCTTAACGGCCTTGGTAATGGCGTCGAGTACTGCATTAAGAGCAGCGTCGGCAGCGGCCTTTGAGGTTTCTTTGCCCAAGTTTTTTTGAACGGCTTCGATGAGTTGTCCTTTATTCATGTATGTTTCCTTTTTGTTTGGAAGTATGGTTAGGTTAGTTAAACAACTGATTAGCTCTGCATTTTAGGGCTCTCGGTCAAACGTTTTTTCACAAAAAGCCCATTTTTTCTAGGTTTTGGGGCTATTTTTCGTCAAAATCGCCTTTTTCATCGGGTTTAAGCAGTCCCTGGGCGCCATAAACGGAAAGTTCCAAGAGCCGTTGCAATTCGATTATTTTGTCACTTTTGTTCTCCTGGGCCTTTTGCTCGGCGCGTTTTACCAATTGGCTCGCCATCTTGCGGGCGGTTTCCTCTTCGGCTCCCATATTTATAAAAACTTTCGCCACTTGTTTGATTGATTCTTCTTCTTTCACAGCCTCTTGATCCTTCCCTTTTTCGATTCGGGCACAAACAATCCATTTTCTTCCAGTTCCGGCATTCCATTTTCATGAACGATTGCAATTCCGACTCCTCCCTCCTTGCCCATGAATATGCTCTTCAACGTCGCCACCTTTTTTTCTCCGTTCAGCAGATCCGTCGGTACCGGAGGTGGGTCCTGTCCCGTCCACTGAACTGCAACGGCTCTCCTTCTGGCCTTTCCCATGGCGTGCAGGCGGGCCATGACTTCCTGACCGAGATAGCACCCCTTGTCGAAATCGATGAAGTTTTTCTCCAAACCCCCTTCCTGAGGCAATTCGGTTGCTCCAATCTCTTGGGGGATGGCGACCAAACCGGCCTGAATTCTCATAAGTTCAAGTTCCCCCTGCTCATCGTGCCGCAATCCCTCCGGCAAAGCCAGAGGCCGCGAAGCCACGCTTCGTGGTGAAAGGATGGAGACAATACCCTCGGGGAGTCGTGTATCAAGGAAGACGTAGCTGTCGTCCACTTTTTTCATTTCTTGGGTTTTGGGCAAGGGGAACCCAAGGCTTTCCGTCAGTCCCTCTCCCCACATCGCTTGTAACTTCCAATCCGCAGACTCGTCGCTGAAGTCAACCTCATCGGCAATTACGTTCTCCTCGAGTAATTCGATCAAGGCTTTTGACTCCGTTCCCCGGCTTAGGAGGACGAAATCCTCCGGGCCGAACCTCATGACGTAGGCGCCGGCCAACACTTTTCCTTTCAAACTAAGACGCATGCCATACCTGATCTCCCCGGGGTCGAGGTGTTTGAGGTTTATGGTGAGCTGGCTTTGGAGGTAGTCTTCGGCGTCTTCTCCGACGGCTCGAACGACCGTTACCTCTTTTGGGGTGTGCAAAACAATGTCCATATTCATACATTCGTAAAAGTTTAGCTTGTTCATGCAAGCTTCCCTTCTATGGTGCTTCTCGTGGATACTGTTACCAACTTAAGAATTACGGACTCCGAAGCGCTGCCTTCACAGGCGGATTTGTGTGGCGATATTGCCCGCACTGCCGAACAGAAGATGCTTGTCGCGAAGTCCCGAAATGAAATGCATTCCCTTATTCAAGGGGAAGACAAGCGTCTTCTCGCCGTAGTTGGCCCTTGTTCCATTCATGACTTGGATGCCTGCCGGGAATATGCCGGACGGTTTGCCAAGTTGACGGAAGAACTCAAGGACCGGCTCCTTTTGGTGATGCGCGTTTATTTTGAAAAACCGCGGACCACGGTCGGGTGGAAAGGTTTGATCATGGATCCGAAGTTGAACGGGACCTGCGATATTCCGGAAGGTTTGCGCATCGCCCGCTCGTTCCTTGGCGAGGTTCTCGACTTGGGAATACCTACGGCAACCGAATTGCTGGATCCGATCACTCCCCAGTACTTGGCCGATTCCCTTTGTTGGGCCGCGATCGGGGCCCGGACCTCCGAATCCCAAACCCATCGCCAAATGGCATCCGGGCTTTCCATGCCGGTCGGTTTCAAGAATGCCACCGGCGGAGACCTCAAGGCCGCGGTCAACGGCATTATCGCAGCCACTCAAAGCCAAACCTTTTTGGGGATTACCGAAGATGGACGGGCCTCGGCCGTTACGACCGGGGGCAATCCGGACTGTCAGCTTATTTTGCGCGGTGGCGCGAATGGACCGAATTACGGTTCCGAACATGTTTCATCCGCCCGGGACGCTCTTGAAAAAGCGAAAGCCCCGGTGTCCGTCATGATCGATTGCAGTCATGCCAACAGCGAAAAAGACCCTTCCCGTCAACCGGCGGTCCTCGACGATGTTCTTTCCCAGATCGAGCAGAAGGTTGATTGCATCCATGCCGTGATGATCGAAAGCCACCTCAATGCCGGTAGCCAAGCCTTTCCCCGCCCCCTTGATCAGCTTGATTATGGGGTGTCGATCACCGATGGCTGCATTGATTGGGCAACGACCGAGGCTTGCCTTCGTCGGGCAGCCGAGGTAGTGGATAAAGCTCGCTTTTCTTAATACCCCTTCGTTCGGGCAACCTTACAACCTCAATCAAAGATAGTTCCAATTATGAATGACAAAGCCCCCATCCGCGTGGCCGTAACCGGCGCCGCCGGCCAAATCGGCTATTCTCTTCTTTTCCGCATCGCTTCAGGCGGGCTCTTCGGCCCGGATCAACCGGTCGCTCTTAACTTGATCGAGATCGAGCCGGGAATGAAGGCTCTCGAGGGCGTCGTCATGGAATTGGAAGACGGAGCCTTTCCCCTGCTCAAGGACATCCGACCAACCTGCGATATCAACGAAGGTTTTTCCGGGGCCAACTGGTCTTTGCTCGTAGGCAGCGTACCCCGTAAAGCCGGCATGGAGAGAGGCGACCTTCTCGGCATCAACGGAAAGATCTTTACCGGGCAGGGGCAGGCCATCCAAAACAATGCCGCCGCGGACGCTCGCGTTCTGGTGGTCGGCAACCCATGCAACACCAATTGCCTCATTGCCATGAACAACGCCCCCGACATTCCGCAGGACCGTTGGTTTGCCATGACCCGTTTGGACGAAAACCGGGCCGCCGCCCAACTTGCCGCCAAGGCCGGCGTTCAAGTATCCGAGGTCTCGAACGTAACGATTTGGGGTAACCATTCCGCTACCCAATACCCCGATTACTACAATGCGAAGATCGGCGGG
>JAURNO010000335.1 GCA_030830145.1 Verrucomicrobiota bacterium | reverse complement strand
TCCTCTTTTGGGAACCTTCAAAGGAGCGCTCGACCCGAACACTCAGACTTTTTGCCAATGGCCCGATTTCGTAAAGGATTCCCTGCAAAAATCCCCCAAGCGCAAGGTTGCAATGTTTTGCACTGGCGGTATCAGGTGCGAGAAAGCATCCTCCCATCTTTTGCAAAACGGATTCGACGAAGTCTATCATCTAAGGGGTGGGATCCTTCATTACCTTGAAAAAATAGATCCCGAGGAAAGCCTTTGGGAAGGCGAGTGTTTTGTCTTTCATCATCAGGTCTCGGTCACTCACGGTCTGAAGGACGGGGAAGCCCTCCTTTGCTTTGGATGCCGTTGGCCGTTGACCGAAAAGGATCTTGCCTCCGCGGATTACGAAGTGGGGGTTTCATGCCCGAAATGCAACGAAGGTTTGGAGGAGGCAAAGCGAGAAAGCTTACGCGAAAGGCAACGCCAAGTCGAACTCGCCCGGAAGCGAAAGGAAAATCACATCGGGCGCAAGATGCCTCTCCCTCAATCTGACTCGAAAAGCTCTCCTCCCGCTTGATTATCCGCCCAAGCACCGTTATGGTTTGAGGTAGTAAACGATGATCAAGGAACAGGCCAAAAAAACCCTCCATACGCGGGACACCGACCATGTCCTCCCCTCCGCATGGAAAAGCGGTTCCCTCAAGTATGACGATCTCAAGGACTTTGCAGAAGGTGGAACCGGCAAACTCTACACGACCACCGACAAAAACCTCCTCCGGACCGTTGCCTACAAAACCTTGCATGACGACCTTCGTAATTCGGAAATCGAAACGAAGCGCTTCCTCCGCGAAGCCCGGGTAACCGCAAACATACAGCATCCAGGCACCCTTCCGGTTTACGAATTGGGCAGAGACCGAGAAGGTCAACTGTTCTTCACCATGAAGAAAGTCGAAGGGAGGGATCTTCGACAGATCCTTTTCGACCTGCATCAAGAAGTTCCGGATGTCTTGGAACAATTTCCCCTCCCCCGTTTACTGGACATCCTTATTCAGGTTTGCCAAACCATTGCCTACGCCCATGACGTCGGAGTCATTCACCGTGATCTCAAACCGGCTAACGTCATCGTTGGGAAATTCGGCGAAGTTTACGTTTTGGACTGGGGCTTGGCCAAGGTGATGGGATCCCCTGCTCTTTCCTCCCCTGAATTGATGGAGGAGGCAGAGAAAGAAGACGTAAGCCTCACCCCGACCGGAAGGCACTACGGAACCCCCATGTACATGTCTCCCGAGATCGCACGCGGAGAATCCGAACTCGACCACCGGGCCGACGTTTTCTCCTTGGGAATCATTCTCTTCGAGATTCTCACCCATCGGTTTCTCATCGAGGGAGAAGATTTCATCGAGATCAAGAAAAAGTTGCTCGACGACTCCTTTCCCCTGCCCCGGGAAATCGCTCCTGAAAAATCAATCCCGAGGGATTTACAGGCAGTTTGCATGAAAGCGTTGAAACGGGACAAGATGGAGCGCTATCCGAAAGTAACCGATCTGTTGGCCGACCTGCAGCGGTTCAGACACGACGAGGAAGTTTCCGCATACTGGTATTCCGGTTGGGAAAAACTCACCCGATGGAACCACCGGCATGCCTATTCAATTCTTTCCATTCTATCGGCTTTGGCCGGGGCGGGCATCTATGCGCTTTTCCGGGGCTAGAAACTACTCTTGGATTGACTAGACTCCGTTCGCCAAAGCACGCGAACGCGAAAACCCGAGCGACTCAAAGGTCGGGAAAGAGACTTCCACCTTTGCCGATCTTGCTCGCCCGACAATCCTTGCACACGCAATTTGCTCCATGATCGCTCAAGTCGGGTTTCTTCTTCGAATCCGCAGTCGTTTGGGCAGGCATCTTATCCAAAATATTTTCTGATTTCTGAGGGCCTTTGGGACGCCCCTTTGCGATCTGAGGAAGTCCTCCTTCGCTTTGCCCACTCAAACCCAAAGAGGTTGGTTCCGAAGACTTCGCCGGTTGATTCGAAGAAGGAAGTTGGGAAGCAAGACGAACCGCAGGTTTGGGTTTGGGAGACAAAGGGTTCGAAAGCGGACTGCCGACTGGCCCAGCCCCTTTGGCGTACTTCTGATACTTCGGTTTGACCGCTTCGACAAAATTCGAATTGGCTACGGGCAAGGTCGCGAGGAACTTGTTGCCCACGGGTTGAGCGACGACCAAGTAATCGGTGGAAGAAGGATGATAGCTCATCGCACGCAAGGCGCCACCGACCGGAACAGGTATCTTCGCAAGCTTGGCCTTGTCCTGCAAAGTCACCGTTTGTTTGGTGACTTTGATGGCGCACGGAAAAATGAGTGTGGTATTTCTCTTTGCCCAAGCCAAGATCTCTTCGGCTTCCGATTTGCTCGTTGGAACTGGACCGCTTGGTTTGGTTGTAGGCTGAACAGGGACGACTCGCTGAGCTCGAACAATATCGTCCTTGGCATCGGACAATTCACGTTTGGTTTGCCTCAACTGATCGCGCAACTCCTGTATCTCGCTCATGGAACTGGATTCTTTGGAAGCCAATTCTTCGGACAAGGTTTCGTTTCTAAGCGAAAGCTGCTTGCCCTCTTTGGTCAGCTCCCTGTTCTCATCCTCGAGTTTCTTTTTCAGACCAAGATAAAATTCTTCATTCGCCTCCAAGGCCACAACCTTGTCGGCCAATCCTGCGTCCGCGACTTCGGAAGAATCATCACTGGACAAAAACACGACGATCAAACCGATCGTACTCAGCAAGGCAACCGTACACGCAGCCACGGAAACCCAATTGCTTTTTGATTTTTGAACGGCGCTCCCCTTGAACGCGTTTTGCATATTTACGACCTTGCCCTGCATTTGCTTGAGAGCTTGATCTTTTTGACTCCCTGCCGAAGCAGCCTGTTGCAAGTGGGACAAGGATGCCTGGAGTTCCTTTCCCATATCCACGACCTTCTTGTTTCCGTCGACCAATCGGCCGGATAGAATACTCGCTACGTTGAGACAAAGTTGACCGCCTGCGGTTCCATTGCTGCCGATAAAATCGAGCATCTGCTGGTGATCGATACGCCAAAGAATACATTCCCCCAAGGATTGAACGTCTGCCGAGGCTACGCCTCCACTCAGGAAAGCCATCTCACCGAAAGCCGCGCCCCCCGACAAGGTTGCAATCTGCTGACTGTTTCCTTGATCGTTTTTCTTGGTAATCGCAACTTCGCCCGCAACCAACATGTAAAGATACCTTTGCTCTTGGCCATCGACTACGAGCACCTCGTTCTCCGATAAAACCCACTCGCCACCGAACTTCAATTCCTCCAACTCCGCCTCGGCAATGCTGGCGCAAAGTCCGGTGTTCGGCAGATCGTAACCGGCTTCAATTACGTCTTCGCGATGCAAAAGTTTCATTATCCCTTTAATTTAGCTTCTTAATGACGAAGAGCAAGGCAAGAAAAGAC
>JAURNO010000334.1 GCA_030830145.1 Verrucomicrobiota bacterium | reverse complement strand
TGGCACGGTTAGGATTTTCTACGCCACAAGCTCCGCCATAGTTGAAGCTGTTCACAAAGCTCGAAACTCCTACGACTTCGTTCTCATTGATGCGGATCACTCGTTTGACGCAGTCAAGAAGGACATCAGTAACTATGCTCATCTTGCTGCCGAAGTTTTGATTTTTCATGATGTCGTCACGAAAAAATGTGGGGTAGCCAAGGCAATCGAAAGTTCAGGCATTGGACTACATTATGTTATTTCACGTGGGCAGCAAATGGGGATCGGTTTGGTCGACCAAAGATTACCTTCGCCAAAGCACAGCAAGATTTCAAAGTCGTATTGGCTATAAGCATGGATCATCTTGAATTAGGGCTGTTTTGCAAATCTTTTGCCGACGACTTTGACAGGTTCAAAAATTTGATTGATAGCATAGATCGATACAACACTGAAAAACTTCCTTTTTTCGTATCAGTACCGGAATCTGATCTCGAGTTATTCAAACCCCGGGTTTCACAAAGTTCATACGCAAATCTTTTAACCGATGAAGACCTGCTAACCCAATCCAATGCCCTTGGAGAAAGCAGACCGAAAGATTATTCGGGAAATCTACTTCAGCAAATAATCAAAGTTTCGTTCGGGATGATCAGAAACGTGTCGCGGTATGTCGTTATCGATTCGGATTCTTTTTTCATTCGACCTTTTGGAAAAAAAGATTTCCTGAATGAAGATGGAACCCCAGTTACCATCATGCACAAATGCGAGGATCTTCTAGGTTTTTGCGAGGCAAAAGGGATGCATTTCGTTCACACCAACTACAAGAATGAAAGAATAAAGCTACAAGGTATTTTTGGCCGCACCGGAGAGATCTATGATTTTGGACCGACACCGGTCGTGTGGGGCAGTGAGGTTTGGCAAATGCTAAAAGAAGATTATCTCGATAAAAACAATGTTTGCCTTGCGGCACTCATTTTGAAATACCCGTCGGAATTACTCGTTTACGGCGAAGCTTTACTCGAATATAAACCATTCCCGATCCGACCCAAGGAACCCCTATTCAAAGTCTTTCATTACAAAGAGCAATTCGAAGCTTTGGAAGAAGAGGATAAATCAGAGGCAACCCTTGGGAAAAATTATCTCGGTATTGTACTTCAGTCCAATTGGAACAAGAATGCGGAACAACTCAGTTTAACTAAACGCCTCCGCCAATTTCTGAAAAAAATGATAATACGAAAATAAAATGTCCGAACTCAAAAAATGGTTTACCGGCAATACTGATTTGGTCATCTCGAAGTACGACCATTACTTGGATGTTTACGAACGATATTTTTCGAAATTCGTAGACACTTCCCCCCGAGTACTCGAAATAGGCGTATGCCACGGAGGATCCCTTCAGATGTGGGCTAACTTCTTCGGGGTAGGGGCGTCAATCCACGGATTGGACATCAATCCGAACTGCAAAGAGGTAGAGCGGAATGGTGTATGCATTCATATTGGCGATCAAACAGACTGCGACTTTCTGTGTCAAGTTGTCGAAGGAATGGGTGCCCCGGACATTATCATAGATGACGGAGGGCACTCCATGAAGCAGCAACAAATTTCTTTTGATTATCTCTTCCCTAAGCTAGCCGAAGGTGGAGTATACTTATGCGAAGACTTGCACACCTCTTATTGGCGGAAGGGTTACGGCGGGGGGTATAGAAGAAGGGGAAGTTTCATCGAGCACCTCAAGCGCTTGATCGACAAGATGCATGCTTTTCATTCACAAAGCTCTTTGCTCACCTCAGATTTCATGACGGAGAATATTGAAAGCATCCATTTTCACGACAGTATTGTCGTGATCGAAAAGTCGCATCGTTCCAAACCAAAACAAATCACTTCCGGAACCAAAAGAGTGGATGACCTAAAGAAAATCCTTTGGTATCGTCACCCCAGAAAGTGGCTCAAAATGCGCTTGAACGCTTCTCAAGCAAATGAAGAGGACTAAGCAAATATAATTAACTCTTAAAGATATATTTTCTTTTAAGGTCTCTTAACAAGGCGAAGAATTTACGGATTCTACATTCCAAGAGAGTCTTTTTTAATATCTTCGGTAAATCGAATTTCCCTTCACAATTTTCATTGATAAAAACAACATCGTATTGATTGTTTCCCGAGCCTCTGGCGATTTCACGGAAGTTCAGGGATTTAGCAAGTTCAAGAATGTCGCTTTTAGTTCGCTGGCCTTCCCAAATTTGATTCTCTTCGACTTCTACCTGAAAAAACAATACCCGATGCTTAATGGAATCAAGGCCCTGAAGGACTTCGTAACCCGCACCTTCAACGTCAATCCACAGAGACAAATGTTTGGTTTCTGAAAAGTGTGCTTGGACAAAAGAATCCAATCGACTCCCACTAACTTTTACTTCCTCGGAAGGAAAATTAGGTTTTATCAACAGGGAACTGCTTCCTCTATTCTTTACGAGATCGGAATCAATGATATTAAAAGACACTTCGCCATCATTATTTTGAATCGCCAGATTATAAACACTGACATTGTATTTTTTAATGTCACTATTGTTCAGAATTTGATTAAAGTTGACTGGATTTGCCTCGAACGCAACTACTCTCGACTCAGGTAAGATTTGAGCCGACTTAATTGACTCGCTTCCGTCACAAGAACCAATATCGAATACAACTTCAGGCTTAAAGGCTCTCAATAACTTTCGATACAAAATCTTAGTCTCCAGTACAGGTACGCTCATAAATTTATTTCTTTTAATTTTCGCAATTGATCTGATTGCATAGGTCAAAAACAAATTGCTTCGCCTTAGCACCTTGCACAACTAGCTTAAATCCGCAACCCTGTCATCTTCATTGAGCAACAATACCTGCATAAAGATAAAACCTCGCTTGAATTTAAGCTTGATCGTGTCAACTTACGAAAACCCTCGATCTCTTGGTAGAATTTTAGAAAATTTAAAAGCAGGCACTAAAAGACCCGATGAGATCCATGTAGCAGAGGATGGATCAAACGAAGAAACTCTACAAGTCGTTAAAAACTTCACTCAACCAATCAATCACCATTGCCAAGAAGACAAAGGGTTTCGCAAAGCAAAGATCCTCAATCGGGCCGTGAATGGCTGCCAAGGTGATTATGTTGTTTTTTTGGATGGCGACTGCCTTCCGCACAAAGATTTCGTGAGAGATCACATGGCAATGGCAGAAAAAGGATACTTTGTTCAGGGAAGGAGATGCTTTGTTCGCGAGAATCAAGTCGATGCGCTACTCCAAGGAAAGACCTCTCTTTCTCGACTGATGCTTTCAGGAAAAGTTAGCGGCTTGCTCAAAAGCTTTCGATTGCCCAAACCCATCGTAAAGGTGAATCGGGATATGTACGGACTACTTGGGTGCAATCTAGGAGCATGGAAAGATGATCTGCTTGCCGTTAACGGATTCGACGAAGACTACGAAGGGTGGGGCAGAGAGGATTCGGATTTAGGAGCGAGGCTGTACAACCTTGGCTTGCGGCGAAAGATGGTCTACGGCAGGGCATTAGTCTACCACCTCAACCATCCGGAGAACAAAAGGGATCATCTCGACGAAAACGACAGGAGGCTTGAGGAAACCATCTCAAGCGGCAAGAAAAGGTGCAGCAATGGCATCGTCAAAAACTCCTCTGGCCAAAATAGTCATTTCAGCAAGGACAATGCCGACTGAAGAACAACTTCTGACTCTATGCTATCCATCGTATTGGTGGAATCACTGCGAAT
>JAURNO010000333.1 GCA_030830145.1 Verrucomicrobiota bacterium | reverse complement strand
CAAAAGCGGTGCCAAAATGATCGCTATCAAGGCTGGCATCAGCCCCCCTCCTCCTGATTTAGGTTCAGGGGTATCGTTGGTTGCGGGAAGTTCGTCTAATTGAGCAGCGCACATGGCAAGTAAGAAGTAGGATGGTTGATAAACTAGCGTTTCAGGTTAACGGCTTCGGAAAGGATTGCATCTGAGGTAGTGACCACTCGGGAACCCGCCTGAAATGACCGCTGATGAGTAATCATGGTTGCAAACTCATTGGTTAGGTCAACATTTGACATTTCCAAGGCATATTGCTTGAGCTTGCCATTGGAACCAGTGGCAGGGACATTGTTACCGGAAATACCGGCAAGATCCTGACCCGCACGCCCATTCGAGTAGAAGCCATTCCCTACCCGACGAAGATATTGGGGAGAAAGAAAATTGACGACCTTGACCTGACTGACGGGGGTAACAATATCCTTTTGGAGTTCTTTGTCGTGCACAACGACATTAATTACTCCATCTTCTTCTACCCTTCGGGCCAAAAGGCTTTGGGTCTCGGGGTTCGGAAGAGCGACTGACACGACATTGTCAACGCCTTGCAATTGATAGCGGTATTGGTCGCGCGTAACTACAAAACCAGCATTATCGGACTCAAAGGCACCGGCGCGAGTGTAAAAGAGCTCTCCTGTCTCAGGGTCGGTAATCTCAAAAAAACCACCTGCGTTCGGCAACGCCTCCCCCTGAATAGCCAAATCCAAATCAAGACCAGTCACCTCGATGGTGCCCTGATTGAAGTTTGAGGATATGGAACTGACATGGACCCCCGTTCCATGCTGTTGAATGTTATTGCTCGGTTCGCCGTCGGGACCGGCTTCTGCATCATTCATGTGCAAATAGAAATTATCGGAGTAGTTTGCTCGCGAAGACTTGTAGCCGAGTGAATTTACGTTGGCAATGTTGTTACCCAAAACCTGAAGCCCCTGAGAAAGGCTTTTCAACGCGGTGATACCATTGTGAAGAGAAGGGATCATATCTTATTGGTCGTTGGGCAAACTGACACGAGTGATGTTTTGTGGGTCGTAATTCTTTCCGGAAACAACAACCGAAATCCTGCCATCCTCCGATTTCTCGACAGACTCAACCAATCCGGATATGTCTGAACCTTCTTCGGAAATCGAAACCATTCGCCCAAGGTAAGCTTGTGCAACCATGTCTTTTTGGGAATCAGCAAAACTTTCAAAACCTTGGGTAAACTGCTGCATTTGTTCAAGTGAGGCAATGTTTGCCATTTGAGAGATAAACTCAGTATCTTTCATCGGCTCCAGGGGATCTTGGTTACTTATTTGGCTAGTAAGCAACTGAAGGAAATCCTCCATCTGCATGTAACTGCCACCCTTTTCCGATTGACCGGCAAGGTTTTCGGTTCTTGGGTTTTGATTGGATTGGGTTGCGGCTATTGCATCGATCATGGTCAGATAATTTAGGCGGCACGGGAAAAGTGCTCGTCCATCTCCTTGTAGTTGTTAAAAATATTTACTTCAGTATTTTTGCCCGATTGATTCGAAAGTACCCCTGAGAGGGCTTCTCTTGTAAAACCGAGCAATTCCAAAGACTCGGGATCCGAGCAGATGAAACAGAGGGAAACAGAATTGCCTGACTCCTCCAATCGTACGCCCAACTTGCCTTTGTTAGGAAGATCAACTGCAAAACGAACTACCTTTCGGGTATTTTTGTCAAGGTAAGCAATACGGGGTGCAACGGAATCAGTAAGAAGCTTGAGGAAGGAACGAGCCTTCGGAGGAACCGTGCTCGCAGGTTCAGTGGGTGATTTCCCATCCATAACCTTGAAATCTTGCTGAGTGTGAGCGATATCCATCTTGGAATCAATTAAAGCATTTTTTGCGCCACGCTTCCCCCTATGTTTCCCGCCGTTATGATTGCGCTCCTGATCCGGAGAAACAAAACCCTTTTGATTGGCTTCCCAATTGGGTTGATTCCGAGAAAGACTTCGCATGCTTTTGGCCTGCTGACTATGAATAGCCTGGTCGGCACTCAATACTCGAACAGGAGTGGCGGAGCCGGAAGAAAGGCTTTTCACAGAAGGAGCTTTAGCAGACATGGGCCCGAATTTCGTGGGAGCAAAAGACTGGGTGTTAAGAGACTTGCCTCTGTACAGGTTGCTTGAAGTTAATGTCCCCCTCCCTCCATCGGAAGAAGCTTTTATAGAAGCTTTATCGCCGGGTCGCAATGTCGTTGGGGTATCTCCTTTGGTCTGATTTCCCTGCCTTTGGCTTTCTTTGCCATGAGTTGGGTTTTTGACTTTCGAATCAAAACTCTGATCCATTTTTTGAGGCAACCAAAAGGAACCATTTTTCCCAATCGCTTGATGAGAAGGTGTCGTACCGATTCCGTTGGAACTAGTTTGGCCTATGGATGTTAGGGACATAAGGACGAACTACGGTTACTAATTGGGGATCGGCGACGGAACAGCTTCGTCCAAATCCAAACTAGGCAACAGCCCCCTGTCTCTCATTGCGAGGGCATCAGCCAATTCGATCAAAGCATCTTGGTCGCTATTGAGCATAAAAGCAATAATTGGAGCCTTTTCCTCGGCCTTGAGTTGCTCAAATATACTCAGGGCTTCTTCGAATCTTCTTTTCTGACGCCAATTTTGAATTTCGATACTCGCAACCTCGGGTCCCATCTCAACCCATCTTTTCGAAGTTTCCTTGTATTCCTTGAGCTTGGCTTCGCTAATGTCCTGGCCCTGCTTGGCTTCGAAATCGGTAAGTCGAGCAGTAAGATTTTCTTGAATTTCATCAAGATCTCTTTTCTGTTTTTCCAATGCCTCGAGATCCATTGCTATGGCGGATTCCCTAGAATCCAATTCGCTCTCGCGCTCGAGAAGCTTTTCCTTCAAAGCCATCAATTCCTTGGACAGTTGATTCATTGAGTGAGTTTCGGCAGGAGAATAACTGGTGTCATCGGCATCAAACTCGAGGCTCGTGAACTCTGCAGGAATTTCCGCCTCTTCCTTGAAGAAAGAATCGTATTTTACAAACGACACCACAACCGCTGAGGCGACGGAAAGCAAAATGGCTATCAGAATAATAATGGTGGGTGGTATTTTCATGATCAATGACTGGTGGAATGGTTAAAAACAAAACGGGAACTAATGATGTCCTCAAGTTGCATCTCTTCTTTCTTGGTTTCTTCTTCGATGTGTTGTTCTCTTCTTTTTTCCTTTAGCTTCAACATACTTTTAAACTCTGAATCGGCATTGAGGTACAACTCTCTTTTGGCATTCACTATCTTCTTTGATTCTTCGAGCTTGGAGTTGGAGTCGACAATCGCTTCCTTGATTCTCTCAAGTGAACGGTTGTAACCATCCTGCTCGCTACCCGAAAAACCGATATTCCTTCTGCGACCGATTTCCTGACGCAATTCTTCCATCTCGCGCTTTCGCTCCTCCAAGGCTCTCTCTGCCTGCTCTTTCTTTGAAATAGCCACTCCATACTCGGCAACAGCACGGTCTTTTGCCAATTCTCTCAAGTGCAAGAGGGTTTCCAATCTGAAACTGAAGGCCTTCATGAGAACATAGCGAAAAGCTTGGAAAAAGCTTCTTCACGCGTGAACAACTTATCATAACGCTGGCGAAGAAAGTCTTCCATAAGGTCGAACTTTTCGATTGCCCGGTCAATCTTCGGGTTACTGTTTTTAACATAAGCACCGACATTGATGAGATCTTCGTTTTGCCGATAGACGGAAAGCAAGTCTCGAGCGTCCGAGATTAATTTAATTTCGTCCTCCGAACAAACGGCTCTGTCCAAACGGCTAACGCTCCGCAAAACGTCTACGGCGGGAAAATGGTTTGCGTTGGCAAGCTTCCGACTCAACACGATATGCCCATCCAAAAAACCACGAACCGCGTCGGCCACAGGTTCGTTCATATCGTCACCTTCGACCAAAACGGTGTAAATTGCGGTAAT
>JAURNO010000332.1 GCA_030830145.1 Verrucomicrobiota bacterium | reverse complement strand
TCTTCACCATCCACGATGATCCCCATTTTTTTCACGACCGGATGGCTCAGGCCTCCCGGGACTACTAGGGTCGGGAATGGGGTGGGGCTTTTTTGAGACTCCAAAAACTTACGCGTCGCATTCGCATCCTCATCAAGCACTGCGCATAGCAGGTTAACGTTGTCGATCGGTCTTTCTGAAATGAACTTTCCATAACGGGCCAAATAGTTGCTTTGTTCCGCAGTCGAGACAAAGGAAACGATCGTCCACTTCTCTTCGCCCTCCTTGGGAAATCGAACTGTATCTCCGTCGAGCGTCTTTAGCTCGATATTCAGAGTTCGGTTTGCATCTTCCGGTTCGCCGATACCAAGAAAATGTCCCTGACGCCGACCATAGGTCCAACCCGCGACGAACGGCGGGTGATACATCCAGTAACGATGGTAGCGATCCAGAAAGAATGCAGTCGCCGTCCACATTGTGGGGTGCTCTGCATACGCGTCCAGATAAGCCCGTCTGTACTCTTCGTGAAGTTTCCGTTCCCCCACATCCAGAGCCAGGAGTGAGGCGACCGCAAGTTCAGGTGCGGACGCCTGCTTGCCGTCCGCTTCCGCAAAGCCGCGAATTACGGATTCGGAATCGACCGCCGCGTTACGAAGCGAATGCCTGGTCAGACACAAACGCGCAATCACGTCGGTTCCCGGGGGAAGCTCAGTCTTCATGGTGGCCTTGGCTTCTTCAACCGCGGAGGCAAAATAGTGGTACTCGCCTTTCAATTTCCACAAACCGAGAAGGGCCACGATGCGGCGGTTGCGAACGATCCACAGGTCGGGTGCCGACGGATAGGTCGATATTGTCTTTCGGCAAAGGGAATCTGCTTTTTTGTAGTTTTCAAGCACCTCATTATATGGAGTTATGTAGCGAAGAGGGGGGGCGATGAAGCATGCCTGTATCTCGTTGAGTTTCTCATCCGGGACGGATGAGTCGGTTCGGCTCAACTTCTTAAATGGGGTCGACTCCCCGGCAAAGACAGCTTTCAACTCGGGTGGGGCGACAAGATCAAACGAACCTTCCGTTGGCATAATTAGGAATTCGCCTGCAAAGATCGATTGCAACTGACTGTTGTAATCCGCCTTCGTCCATTGACGGGCAAGCCAGGATTGCAAGTTGCGCTCATAACCCCTCCCGGCTCGGCTACTCGTCAAGTACATGGCCGCATAACCAGTCGGGCTGATTCTCAATACCCGAGGATGAAAACGACAGTATGCCTTGTAAATCGGGTTTTCCTTTCCTCCTTCCATCCGTAAGGCGGGCCAATCGAGCCCTTGACCGCGGAGGATGCTCTCGCCCGCATCAGGCAGATCATCCAAGTTTACGCTGACGAAACGAAACCGTCCCGCCGCCGCGACCTCGGAATCGGAAATTTTGTTTTTCCAAGCCTCGGCCAACTCCTTGAGATCATCGAGTCCACCGTCTGTTTGCGACCAGAAATAAACGGCGGTCGTCGTACCCAGAAAGTCCATCGGAAACTTTGCCGTATTGCCTTTTCCCCATTTGAAATTTCCGATGAAGGGCGCCCCGAAAACTTGGCCTGCCAATTTGTCGCGCTGAAAATTGATGAGATCCAGGTTTCCCGGCATCCTTTCGGCAATCACCTTACGCAGATCATTGACCAGCCTGTTGTTGCCAAACTCAAGCCCCATGATCATGGCGATGCGGATCACTTTCGCTTCGACCTCGGTATCCCGGTAACGATCGACCAAGGGGCGGAGAGCATCGGAGCGAGCATGGGAGTCACCGCCTTTGCGGGCAGACTCGGCTTGCGTGAGCAAGAGATCTGCATCGAGACGAAGGGCCGCATACTCATTGGGCGCGGTGGCCAGCTTTGAGCAGGTGGCAAGGAAGGCTTTTCGGTTGGTCGAAGAGTTGTCAAGGGCAACGAGCATCTGTTGGCTTCGAAACAGAATGCCAAGAACTTCGTAACGGTCAGGGGAGGTCGCATGCTTTTTGATCAGAGCCTCAGCTTCACGAATCACACGGCGAACCGCCAGTTTCTTTCGGGCTGCTGAAACTGCCTTGCCTGCATCGACTCGCTTGGCCTCGAGTTGCTCGATCTGAGCGTCCGGTATGCCTTCAGCCGAATTTTGCCCGAGCAAGAGCAAAGGAGGCAGGATCGAAGCAACCAATAAAAGTAGGGGAACGAAGCGATTACTTTTCTTCATGTCGTAAAACTCTCAGGATTCGCCCATAGAGGAATTCACTGAACAGGCTTCAACTCGAAATCCTTTATGCTAACGCCACGGTTAGGCGCCCTGAAGGTGAGCTGTATGGTGTTCCTTCCCTCCCTCAGTTCAATGACTTCAGCTTGCGTACGCTGCCAACTGCCCTTTGTATAGGGGAGCGTTTTATTGACCAAGGTTCGCCTGTTCAGTCGCGCGATGACGGGAGCGGGCTTGGAAACCGTACAAACCTTCATGGTCATTTCATATTTACCCGCCGAGGGGACTTCAAGAGAGTACTTGAGAAGTTCGGGTCGTTTGCCCAATCGTTTGTAGTGAATTTGCATTCCACCGTCCCAGCTGTCAAGGAACGCGACCTTGTCAGTGTTGTTCCTAGGCCCCGTGCAGGCCACCGCAGGAACAGTCATCGTCCCATCTTCATCAATGATAATCTTTTTGTCCTCCTCGGGAATTTCAATTTCCCGGATCTCTCCATCGCCCAAAACCTCATCCGACTCACCAAGCAGACGGGCTTCTTCCGCACTCAGTGCCGCCAGTTCCGCATCTGCTGCTTCCTGCTCAAGATTGGCATCCTCAACGACAGAACGT
>JAURNO010000331.1 GCA_030830145.1 Verrucomicrobiota bacterium | reverse complement strand
CCCCGTCACAAGAAGTAGATGGGTTTGATTTAAGAGAGAAGGAACTGAGTGCACCCGATCCGAAAATATTTGATCAAGACCCTGAGAGAATCATTCGACTTTTCAGGCATTCCCAACGTTTGTCCGCCAAGCTTGCCCCTGACCTCCGCTCCCTCGTTCGTAACCGGCTGGCCTTGATCGATTCTGCCTTCATAAATTCCACCTCGGCAAACGTGACTTTCCGCTCGATTCTTCAGGAAATCGGCAACGTGAGTCCAACCCTAAATGAAATGCATGAATTGGGTGTGCTAGGCCGTTTCGTTCCGGAATTCGGACGTCTCACCTGCAAAGTCCAGCATGACCTTTACCATCGCTTCACAGCCGACATACATGTTCTGCACTGCATATCTACCTTGGATAAGGTGTTTCAAGGTAAAAAGGACGTGCAGCAAAGGTACTTGGAAGCTCTTCGTAAGAACGAAGTTCCGGGTCTGCTCTACCTTATTCTCTTCATGCATGACCTAGGCAAAGACAAAGGACCCAAAGGACATTGTGAACGGGGTGTTGAAATAGGCCGAAGTCTCTTGATCAGACTGGATATTGCAGAGGAAATGCACGACCGCGTTCTTTTTGTCATCCGCAATCACCTCGAAATGGTTCGATACGCCAACAAATTCGACCTGGAGGATCCTGAAGTCATTGATTCTTTCGCCGCCTTCATCGAAGGGGAACAGCGCCTCAGGTTTCTCTATGTTCATACTTTTTGCGATGCAAACGCAACCGCTCCCGACTTATGGAACGACCACAAGGAGGAACTCCATACTCAACTCTTTACCAACACCCTCGCAGTGTTGGAGGGCAAACACGCCCGAAAAGATCCAAGCACCCTTAAAAACGCCTACATGGACATGGAAGTCGAGGGAGTTCCCAAAGAAGAAATTCTCCAACATCTCGAGCAAGTGCCTATCCGCTATTTTTCCCACGCCGGCAAGGAGGAAGTTGCTTTACACGTCGACATGGTTCACCGCTTTCAAGAAAACGGAAACGATTCCGAAATCCCGATTGTAAGTTGGAGAAACGATCTTAGACGAACCCTCACCGTCGTGGACATCGTAACCCGGGACCGCCAAGGAATCTTCGAGAAAGTCACGGGGGCTTTTGCCGTCACCGGCATTAATATTCTCGGAGCCAGGGCGGTCACGAGAAAGGACGGCTTGGCGATCGACGTCTTTTACGTCGAAGAAGGGCACGGAGGAGTCGTAAACGACGTCAAGACACGAAAAAAATTCGAAGAATCCATTCAATCTTTTCTCCTGGGGGGAAATTCTCCCGACGATCTGATTTTGGAGAAACGGAAGAAAACCGACCGTAACCGGCTCTTCAGCAACGAAGATCGATTGGGAGCCAAAATCCCTCCTCGAGTCGACGTCTACCGCGATGTCTCCTTGGGGCGGATCATCGTCGAAGTCCGAGCAGCCGACCGTGTCGGACTTCTTCACGTCATAGCCAAAACGATCGCAAGTTGCGGATTCAGCATCCTCTTCGCGCGTGTTGCGACAGAGCAAGGAATCGCAACCGACATATTCAACATCGAACAATCATCCGAGCAAAAAGATTTTTCTCCCTCCCGGTTTTTAGAACTGCGTGAAAAACTCAGCGATGCCCTCAACGAGGGCAAATATTACCACGAAGTTTAAACACTCAAGGGGAGTGTCAACCGAAAGACTGTACCGGAAGAAGTCGATTCCACCAGTTCCAGATCCCCATCGTGCCCTCGAAGGATTCGTTTCGAGATGGCCAAACCCAATCCGCTTCCTCCCGTGCTTCCCGACAGAAAGGAATCGAATATTTTGTCGCGAAATTCATCAGGAACACCCGACCCCGTGTCCTTCACGAGTATCTCCGCCTTTGCGTTGGCTAAGAGAACGGTCTTAATTTCCAATCGACCACCCTTCGGCATTGCCACCAAAGCATTTAGGATCAAGTTGAGCAAAGCCTGCTGAAGTTGGCCCTTGTCGACGACGACGAGTATTTCCTCCGAAGCCTCCTCGATGTTCAAACTGACGTGAGATTGCTCGAGCTTCAAACGAACCAACAAAGCCACCTCTTGCAGGATTTCCCTCAAGGAAAAAGTTTCCCTGAACGATTCCCTGCTCTTCCCAAAATCCAAGATGCGCCCGGCAATTTGATTCAAATCGTCGAGCTTTTCCCGAATGATCGACAAATCCTTGTTTTTGTTTTCATCAGCCATGTCTTCTAACTCGAGAGAATCAAAAAGTAAACGGATGACCATCAGCGGATTACGAATTTCATGAGCAATTTCAGCCGCCAAAGTACCCAAGGTGGTAAGACGCTCGCTTTTCCTCATGCTTTCCTCGGAGTCGAAGACACGGGCATAGAGGCGAGCGTTCTGAACTGCAATGGCTCCCAAATCTGCAAGGGCCCGGGCAATCATGCGTTCGTCGTCATTGAACCTGTGCTTGCGGTCGATGTAAAGAGTCAGCAAACCGATGGGCTCGCTCTCGTAAACAACTGGAGTAACGAGCATCGAATGGAGATTTTCATCACGAATAAGTTCAATGAAATGATGTTCTTCCGTCCGAAAAAGATCACGGGTTTGAACCTGTCTGTGCCCTCGCAGAGAGGTACCCAAAAGGCTTTCGGCAGGATTCAGGGACTCTCGGTATGAGCGGGGACCACTGCCATCCTGCAAGGAGTGAAGATTAAGCAAATCATTGTCAGGATCATAAAGGAAAAAAGCCGCCAATCGACAATCCATCAGAAGCAGAGCTTCTCGAGTAATCGACTCGAGAACCTCTTCGATCTTTCGTTTACCAGCCATGTCCTGGCCAACTTGGACCAAAGTTTGAAATTGATCGGCCTTTCTGCGCAATTGCTGAACCATCCACATGTTTTCCAAAACACGACCCGCTTCATTGGCCATCAAGGTCAACAACCTGAGATCACCCTCCTGAAAAGCTTCCCGCTCAAGAGAATCAACGTTCAATGCTCCGACCGTACGCCCCCCCTCACTTAGCGGTGCGGCCATTTCGGAACGGACTCGATCATCAAGTTCAACATACCTTTCTTCCTTCTCAACATCCGGGCAAAGAAATGGTTCGCCGTGCAAAGCAACCCATCCTGTAATACCCACTCCCCTCGGAAGCGCAAATCCTTTGCCTGACTTGGAAAGACCCCGCTCCACCTCGATTGACAATTGATCGGAATCGGCATCCAACAAACAAATGGAAGCGGAACTGGCTCCAAATACGTTCATGACTTCGTCGAGGATACCCTCCAAAGCCAATTTCGGATCAGGTTGAGTACTCGCAAAAGCGCTTATCCTGTAGAGTGCGTCCACGGCCCGATGGTCCGTTTTTTCATTGTCCGATCTTTGGCTCACAACTACAGACATATCCGAGTTCATCCTCAAGGCGAGAATGGAAATGCGAAAGCCTATTTCCCGTGCAGAAAATGAGCCCAGGTTTTTTCCATCGGCTTTCCGTACAAGGAAGTCATGAAAGGGCGACAAGGGGGTTTTTT
>JAURNO010000330.1 GCA_030830145.1 Verrucomicrobiota bacterium | reverse complement strand
GAATGAATCGAGAATCTGGGTCTCGTAGTTGTTGAAAATGTAAACTCCGCTGTTTCCACGGTCCTGGTTGCCAGGTTTGGTCTTCGGTTTGTAAGGGGTGCGGAATTCGAGGTGCAAAGTGAAATCTCCGAAGGAGTCGAGCGAAACGACCCCTTCCTCGAGGAGATTCCCGTCTAGTTTGATTCCGCCGGAGAAGCGGTCCATCTCCACGCCGGCAAAAAGTACCTTGGCTCCCTTGGGCGCTTTTTTGCCCAAAGTCGGGCTCTTGCGTTCCACCCGGTCGTAGGCGAACAGTTTCTGGTCGCCCTTGCTTCCGGTAGCCGTACCACCCTTGATGACGACGGTTTCCCCGCTCTTGGCTTTGAGGGTGGTTTTTTCTCCTTCGGTCGAACCATTCAGCAGCACAAAGTTGTTGTTTTTTGCTCCGCTTCCGGGAAGGCCTCCTGCGTAAAGGGCAGCTTGAAAGTTTCCGTCCCCCAGAGCCACTACTTGCAGACCGTACTGTCCTTTTTTTCCTTTGGCTCCGATCTTGGCCGTAGGGGCATATTCGCCCTGAATTGCGAAGTCTGGGTCTTTGGCGGCAACGCTTGGATCCTTGGTGGCTTTGGCTCGTGGGGCGGACCAAGAAATTGCTCCAAGGCAGGTGAGGCATAGGATGAGGATGGAAGTGGTTTTCATGGGCTAAGGATTAGATGGAATTCCTTTCGGTTGGCAAAAACAAAGTGACCTTCTCTGTCAAGAAGACCCGAGGGGGGCCAAGTATATGCCGGCGAGCAGAAGGCAGGCTCCGAGCAGCCTCCTTATTTGCGTTGCCCTTGGGATGTTGCCTTCTCCCAGTCCGATCCGTTTACCAAGCCATGCGACGAACAGGATGGCCCAAAGCCCTCTACATGAATAGAAGACGTTCGCTTCAGTAGGAACCTGATGAAAACCAATGGCGATGGACATCAGTACGGCTTGGGCTCCCATGGGAAAACAGGATGCCCACATCCAACGATCGGCTCGTCCGCGAAAGGCGAGGAACTTGCCTTTGGACACTGGAATGAGAAGGAAAGAGAGCAAGCCTACCGTGGCAAACATGGAAAAGAGGATATTGAAAGGGTCGGAACGATGGCTGAAGTGGGGAACCAGGGCATCGACTAAGCCAAAGCCGGCTGCTGTGGCGAGGGCAAAACCGAGCCCCATAAGGGATGGCTTGGTCCCTTGGGTTGGCCATCCGATCAGGGCGACTGCTATAGCTGCGAGGATGGCGGCGGCCCAGGTGGTGGGGCCGAGAGGAGTCGGGGACAAATTCAGGATAAAAAGGAAAAGGGCGACGAACACCGATTTGGAGCCCATCACGGGAGTGACCATGGATGCATCGCCCGAACGCAGGGCGATGAAGCAACAGGACTGGGCGGCGAAAAAAAGGATTCCGATCATTCCGCCGGCTTTCAGGTCTTCCATTCCCAACGATGTTTCCGCGAGCATGGGGTAGGGGATAAAGAAGAGCGCCATTATCCAGTTCGAGTAGACGAGCGAACGGAAAGTCCCCGACCCAAGCTCAAGGCCCCGCTTGGCCAGCAGGGCACTTATGGTATACACGAAGCCCGCCGAGAGGGCAAAAAGGTAGGGGGAGAGATTGTCTGGCAAGTCGAGTTTCCGGCAGAGTTGTGAGCTTGCCGACTTACTTTGCGGTGAATTCCTTGCTCAGGTTTTCACAGTAGGCCGAGTCTTGTTCCTTGATCCCAATAACCAGGCGATACTTGATCTTGATCGGTTTTTTCGGGGTGGCTTCAGACTTGAAGTAGGAACCAAACCGCCCGTAATCGCGTTCGCTGTAAAAGGAGGGCTTGGGGTTGTCCGGATGGTCCAGGTAGACGGTGAAGTAGCGTTGCTCTTCCACCACTACGCTTTGGGCTTTCCAGGGCAAGTTGGTCATATCCTTGTTTCCGGGCCAGTTTTTGGTTTTTCCCTTTTCGTCTTTTCCGCTCTTGGGGCGGATGTAATAGGTCTGCTTGGCGTTTTTCGCCGCGACCTCGTTGGATGCCCTGAATTGGAAACCGGCATGCTGAGGATCACCGTCCACAATCACTGATTCTTGTTTGGTCGAAAGAACAGAACTAAAGTCAATGAGCAAGCTTCCGCCCTTTTTGTGTGAGAAAGAGAGGGTTCTTTGTTCGGTTGCGAAGATCGAGCCATCATCCACCCGCCAGGCAATTTCCACAGTATGGCCGGCTCCGTTTCCGTCGGCATGTGATTGCACGACCTTCTCATGGGTCTGGTACCCGCCCTTGCAGTGCCAAGTGTCTACCCGGACTTTTTTGCCATCGGCATTGAGGGCCGAGCATTTCGAGAATCCATAATAAATGCCACGGTGGTGCGTGAACTTGCCACCCGGACCCTTGGTGAGGAAACCTTCCCCGTCGGCTTGGTATACGTGATGAAAGGGTTTGTAGGTGCGCTCCCGGTCCTTGGGGTCCATTCGCTCGTAGACATAGCGGACAATTTTCTTGTCGCCCTTCATTAAGTCGAGGTGTTTGCCCGGTTCGTCCTTCCATGAATAGCCGTGGTGCTTGGCAAGCAAGGAAAGAGATGGGCAAGCGAGAAATAGGACAGCAAGTAAGAATGGTTTCATGATGGTCGGAGGAAACTCCTTTTTGCCTGGGATTCCAAGCGAAAACGAATCACCTTGGGGAAACTTTTTATGCAATGCGTCGTTCAAAGAACTAGAAAAGAATTCAATTTCCGTTAGAATAGAGTTTTATGACACGTTTTACGATCATTGCCTTGCTTGTCTTTCTACAGTCAACCCATGCCGTCGTTGATTTCGAGAAGGATGTTTGGCCCATTCTTGAGGAACGCTGCGTGGAGTGCCATAAAGCTCCGTACGAGCTCAACGGCAAACGCAAGGAGCCCAAGGCCGGTTTACGCATGGATGGGGCTGCTTACCTAATGCATGGCGGTGACAATGGTCCGGTCGTGGTATCCAGTCACCCCAGTCAAAGCTCGCTTTATCAAAGAGTGATCTTACCGGTGGAGGACTCCGATCACATGCCTCCGAAAGGCGATCCATTGACTCGTCGCCAGAAGGAGATTCTAAGAAAATGGATCGCTCAGGGACTGGATTTCGGTAAATGGGTCGGTGAGACCGACGGACTGGAAGAACTTGTCGGAAAGAAAAAAGAAGGCAACTCCTCTTACTT
>JAURNO010000329.1 GCA_030830145.1 Verrucomicrobiota bacterium | reverse complement strand
TTTGCCATCAAAGGCTTGAGGCATGAGAAGAGGGTCATCCTCACCGGGGGCATAGGCTCTTGATCCACCCGTTCTGGCAAACCGGTACCCACGGGCCTTCAAAACCCGCACCGCCCGTTTGGTCGTTTGGTAAGCGGGGTAGCAGAAACTGATCGGTTTCGGAATGCCGTGCTTCTCACACTGCTTCTCAATGTATTCGACGTCGGCATGCAGTTGTTCCTCGGTTTGCCTGCCGACAGTGATATGGCGCCTCGTATGGTTGCCGATTTCAAATCCGTCGTCATGGAGCTTCTTGATTTGCTCCCAGGTCATGTAGTTTTTCTTGTCCTTGGCGAAATCGAATCCTTCGGTGATGAAGAAAGTCGCCCCGAACCCATGCTTCTTGAGCAATGGAGCGACGAAGGTTGCGTGGCTGGCGACCGAATCGTCGAAGGTCAGAACGACGGTACCCGGCTGCTTCTCCTTTGCCATACCAAAGGTAACGATGGACATGAGAGGGAGCAGAATACCAAGCAAGAAGGAGTTGAGCTTGTGATTGAAATCCATGTGAGCATGTCCTCTCACGGGCAAGTAATCGAGGCAAGGCCGATCAGTCCGAAGCAATCAAATAGCTGGTCTGCTGACGGTCAGGCTTAGTGAAAGATCACTAGGCTATCAAGGAAGAGTCTAGCTCGCCGGAGAGATATGGATGAGTTTATCAAGATCAGAAGCCGCGTTCAATTCATCCACCCAATGCGCTGGAATGGAAGAAATTCCATTGGCCGCTCCAAGGAGGATTCCGAGAGCCAGCCCGCGGGCGCAATTATCTCCACCTGCCATGGCGTTCTCCGTGAATGCTGTTTCGGTATCGTCTCCATGTTTCATGGCTAAATAGAGTACGGAGGGGAGGGCGGAGGAAATCGAGCAGGCCGGTCCAAGTTTGGCGATTGCGTCCACTGCGTTCTGTGAGAGTACGCCATTTGCCGCTTGGAGCGCCCACTCGGGTGAGGTTTCTTTGAGCGTACTCGCTAGGTCGGCTCCATGCATGAGCCGATAACCCGCTTGGGCAAGGAAGACTGCGGATTCTTCAGCTTCTTTGGAGTTGTGGGTAAGCATGGTTTGCTCAACCGAGGCTTTCACCACTTCCCCTTCGGAAGAATCCGATAGAAAGGCAATAAGAGGGGCTATGCGTGCGGGACCTGCAATCTCCACCGAGTCACTCCCTCCCTGAGTTTTGTCGTCCTGTTCTTGTATGTTGGCTAAGGTGGCCTTGGTCGCACCGTCTACATAATCATTATAGTCGGGCCACATGCCCAACCAGTCATCCATAAAAGCAACGGGATCCCATCCTTTTTTCCGCACTAGAAATTTTAACAGGCACAAGGACTGATCACCCACATGCCCTTGGTCACCCGCCTGCTTATGAGGATGGTACGAATCGGCCCCAGGAGCTTTGTAATGGCTTACACGCCCATGTTTTTGGGCAAGTTCATTCGAATCATAAATCCAATGAACTCCAAGGGATAGAGCATCTGCACAGTAAGAACCATATAGAAGTCCGGTTTGTCTGTCTTTGAGTTTGATCATTAAAAGATATAGTACTGATAACTTTGAATATTGAAAGCTTACAGGTTTTGGGCTCATCTCCCGAAAGTTATTCCTTAATCGTAAAAGAGCTTTGTCTTTTTCCGTAAGAAAAGAAAGATTGTAGACTTATATATCATATGAAAATGCCCCTATCCCTCCTTTCCCTGCCAACCCTGTTGTGCAGTTTGGTTTTTTCAACGGTTCCGCTATGTGCGGACCATCACGCAAAAGGCGATGCTCCTCTCTTGCAAACCGGAGACCGGGTGGCCTTGGTGGGTGGTGGCTTGATCGAGCGGGCCCGCTTGAACGGCTATTTGGAGACGGCCCTTACGGCAGGCGCAGGACCGAAGGTGACGGGCTTGAAGTTCCGCAACCTGGGCTGGAGCGGAGACACGGTTTTCAATGATGCCCGTTCCTACTTTGGGAAACCCAAGGAGGGCAGGGACCGGTTGAAGAAAATCATTGCCGAATGGAAACCGAACATCGTTTTGCTCAATTACGGGGCAGAGGTCGCCTTGTCCGAGGGTCGGGCGTGGACCGACGAAGCTTCGGCGAGCAAGCGTTCCGCCGGTGATTGGGACGAGAGCGTAGCGGTCTTTCTGGAAGGATACGCAAAGATGATCGAAGAACTCAGGAAAGACGCCGGAGAGGGTTTACGGGAAATCGTCGTGGTTAGCCCTCCTCCCTTGGAAAACCTCGGAAGACCCTTGCCCGATCACCGGGCATCCAACCGCAGAATGGCCAAGGTGCGGGATGCTCTTCAAGGGTTTGCCAAGGAAAACAAGACCCGCTTTGTCGACCTCTTCGGAGCGATGGGTGGAGACGAGTTCGACGGAAAGGTCTCCGCTGATGGATTGACCCACGATGGGCTTCATTTTACGCAAATGGGTTACCGCGCATTGGCGGGGCAATTGGCCCTCGGGGTGGGTTACGGGACTTCCCCCTCCGGCCCTTTGGCCGATAAGCTCAGGGAGGGCATCATCGAGAAAAACCGTCTGTTCTTCCACCGCTGGCGTCCGGCCAACGAGACCTACCTTTTCCTTTTCCGCAAGCACGAGCAGGGAAACAATGCCAAGGAGATTCCACAGTTTGACCCGATCATCGAGAAACGGGAACATGAAATCGAACAGCTCAGAAACCAACTCCTCAAGAACTCCCAAGGGTAATCACCGCCTAGCTTTTTTCCTATGAAACCCTCATTTTTCTCCTTAGCCTTCTTTTTACTTCTCGGATGCGCCACCTACGCTCAGCGCGGCTTGACCAAGATTCCCGATACCGCGATTCAGGCCCAACTTGATTCCTTCGTTCTTCCGGAAGGAGCCAAGATCAACCTGTTTGCAAGTGAACCGGTCGTGCGTAACCCGATCCATATGAACTGGGATTCACAAGGCAGGTTATGGGTGGTGGGCAGTCCACTTTACCCACACATCAAGCCCGGTCAGGAGGAATCGGACCGCTTGGTCGTACTCGAAGATACCAATGGAGACGGGGTGGCCGACAAGCATACCGTATTTGCAGACGACCTGCACATCCCTACGGGGGTTCTTCCGGGTGACGGCGGAGTTTATGGCTTGCTACCTTGTCCTGATGATCTGCAGCAGCTCGTCGCCGTAATGCTCGAGCTTCTTGTCGCCGATCCCCGGCACGGTGCGGAGTTCGTCCAGCGTCGTCGGCCAGGCCCGGACGATACCGTCGATCGTCGCATCGTGCAGCACCACATAGGCCGGGACGCCGCGTTCGCGCGCGACGTCTGAACGCCAGGCGCGCAGGCGCGCACGCAGCTCTGGATCGACATCGCCTTGCGGCGCACCCGCAGCAGGCGCGAGGTCGCCGCGGCGGGACTTGGCCCGGCTCGAGCGGATGCGCGTGGCGGGCGCCTCCTCGCGCAGCCAGACCTCCGTTTCGCCGCGCAGCACGCCGCGGGAGGAGTCCGTCAGCTTCAGCGCACCGAATGCTTCGCTGTCACTCTGCAAATGCCCCATCGCCACCAATTGGCGCAGGACCGTGCGCCACTGCTTTTCG
>JAURNO010000328.1 GCA_030830145.1 Verrucomicrobiota bacterium | reverse complement strand
CGCAGGTTGACGTCGTGCACCCGCATGATTCCTGCCTCCTTGGCCAATTGCATGGCTTTGCGAATACCCGCCCGGGGAGATTCCCCCCGTTGGCCCAGGGTTCCAAAACAAACGGCATCCGCACTCTTCACCTTGTCCTCGATGGCTTGGTTCCATTCCCAATGATCCCAGGCCGCGTGCTTCCCAATCTCAAAAGTAGGTTTCCCTCTTTCGTCCACTTCCACGGTCACGATTCCCGTCGGATAATTCTCGAGGCGTTGGACAAGCTCGTCCTTCACCCCTTGCCCTCGGAGTACCTCGAGAGCGGCGCTTCCACGCTCCCCGGTTCCAACTCCTGTTACCATGTAGACATCTCCCCCCAAGCGGGCGGCATGGCAAGCATAGTTCCCGGGTGCCCCTCCGAACCGCGGTCCCTCGGGGAAGAGGTCCCAAAGCATGTCTCCAAATGAAAGAATCCTACCGGCCATAATTGAGTTTTCCTTTTTGATTTTGTTGAGCAGGAAGGCTTATTTCGAATTCATTTCCCTAACCCAAGTTGCGTGCCTTTCAAGAAGCCGTGAAACCAATTTTGGTTTTTCCTTCAAGTAGTTCTTACGCTCGGGTTGCTCGTCAACCAGGTTACCGAGGAAGGAAGGCTTGGTCCCCCTCCCGATCAACTTCCATTCACCTTCCCGAACAGCCCAACCTTTATGCCACTGAAAATGCAGGACATCTCCATAACCCGACTGAGCTTTCCCCGAGCGAATGGGAGGAAGTACGGTGTGCCCATCAAGTTTGGGATCGTCCTTCTTGCGTTCAATCCCACACAACTCCATCACGGTAGGCAACCAGTCCATGGAGGTGATTATTTGGTCGCGTGTCTCGCCTTGGGGAAGCTTGGTCGGGAAGCTGATGATTGCCGGCACGCGGATTCCACCCTCGAGGAAAGTTCCCTTCTGCCCCTTCCATTTTCCGGTGAACCCGCCCCCGCTGGCTCCGTAGAAATGTCCCTTCGGGTGTCCGCTCTTGTGGTTGTCCACCCGGATACGGTTACCGGTTTCCTCGGAATGCCCGTTGTCGCTCATGTAAATGAACACGGTATTCTTGCGGAGCCCGCGTTCCTCGATTTTGTCCACCACCCGACCGATGTAGTGATCGGTCGCGTACATGATGGTGGCGTAGGATTTCCTCGCCGGGTCCTTCATGTCCTTGAACGGTTCGGAGAATTTCTCCGGAGCCTGTTCGGGGTAATGTGGGATATTCAAGGGGAAATAAAGAAAGAAAGGCTGCTCCTTGCTCTCTTCGATGAAGGCAAGGGATCGCTCGGTCATGAGCTCGGGAAAGTACTTGCCGGGAGCCTTCACCGGCTTGGTCCCTTCATAAAGGTCGTGAAAGCCCGTACCGTGAAGAAAGTAGTGGTTGTAGTTGTCGATGAACCCATCCCGGATTCCGAAGAACTCGTCGAAGCCTTGTTTCTTCGGCCCGTAGTCACGATGGGCTCCGAGGTGCCACTTGCCAAAGAGCGCGGTGCGGTACCCTGCCCTTTTTAAAACCTCCGCCATGGTCACTTCTTCAAGCGCCATGTTGATTCCCTTGGCCGAGTTCATGTCCCCCTGCGTCCAATGGTTGACTCCGCTGCGCTGGGGATGTCGTCCGGTCATAAGGGCGGCCCGGGCCGGACAGCAAACCGTATGAGCATAAGCCTGGGTAAAGCGCACCCCGGTCTTGGCAAGCTTGTCGATGGCGGGGGTCAGCAAGTCATCCGATCCGTAGCATCCGGCATCGAGCGTACCCTGATCATCGGTAAAGAAAACGACCACGTTGGGCTTGGCCGGGAGAACGGCGGAAGTCAGGCATCCCCCAAGCAAGAGGAGGAAGAGAGAGCGACATGCCGGCTGTCTCATTGGATCTTGCTTAAGGCTTTTTGGTAACGGGAAGTTTCGTGGTCCTTGGTCTTTTTCATGACCTTCAGAAGTTCCTGCCCGTAACGGGTGACGAACTTGTCATGTCCCTCGTCATCGATGAGGTTGTTCAAGGCATCTGGGTCTTCCCCGTAGTCATAGAACTCGAACGGGGCCCGATAAAGGTAGTGCTTCACCCGCTTGGCCAGAGCGGGATCGTTCTGGGCAGCCTTCGCCATTGCATTCCAGGTCAGCCCGCTCATCGATTCGTTCTTAAAGGGGGTCTCGCCATCGTGCCAACCATTCCAGATTAACCCGTAACGCTTACCCTGCAAGGAACGCATGGCATAGGAGCGACCCGAGGCAATGGTGTTGATATGGGTGTAGACGAATTCCCTGCCCTTTTGTTTCTTTCCCTTCAATACGGGAAGGAAGGAGCGACCGTCCATGCCCTTCATCGGAGCGACCCCGAGGGCATCGAGAATGGTCGGGGCGAAATCAACCCCGGCAACCGAATGCTCGGTCTCATGGGTGCCCGGCTTGACCGTGCCCGGCCAGCGCACGATCCAAGGAGTGATGGTCGAATGTCTCCAGACATTGGTCTTGGCAAAGGGAACAGGTATGCCGTGGTCGGACTTGAGCATAACCAAGGTATTCTTGGCAAAACCGGCTTTCTCCAGCTCAACCAGGACCCGACCCACCACGTCGTCGGCCCGGCTTACGGAACTGTAATACTGGGCGATCTCCTCACGGATCGGAGGCAAATCGGGAAGGAACCCGGGGATGACGATTTCATCAGGTTGGTAGATGCGGGACGGGGCGGGATAGTCACCACGGGTACGCTTCCTATTTTTCTTGTCATTCTTGTCGAATTCCGGGGCATCCCCGGGTGCAACCCGTTTTTCAGCCGGTTTGCGGTTGTCGAAAGGACGATGTGGATCATGGGCATTGACCATGAGGAAAAAGGGTTTGTCGGCCTTTTTGACCTGCCCGAGAAATTCAGCAGTGAATTTGCCATACAGTTCCTGACTGCGCCCGTTGGCCATTTCGGAACGGTCCCGACGGTACCCGAATGCTTTCTGGCGGGAAGGCACGACGTGCTCGGTTTTGCCGAGTATGCCGGTCATGAAACCATTCTTAAGCAAGGTCTCGGGCAAGGTCGGAACCCCCGGCTTGATCTTGGTGAAGCCAAGAGCCCCGCTGTTGTGGGGATACCGTCCGGTCATCCAGACCGCCCGGGTGGGCATGCAAATCGCAATCGATACATGACCGTGCTCGAAGCGCAGACCCTCACCGGCGAGCTTGTCGATGTTCGGGGTCGTCCCCTTGACCTTGGAACCATAGACCCCGACGGAGTCGCGGTTCATGTCGTCCAGGGTAATGAACATGACATTGAGTTTTAACTCGGCTAAAGCACTCGAGGAGACACAGGCGCAAGTCAGAAGGGTAAGAAGCAGGGTTTTCACGCTCCCCACCAAAACGGGAAAAAGTTCCCCGATCAAGAAAACTTATGAAAGACGCGGAGAATTCTCAGGCGAGCAACTCGGGCAGAACACCGGTCGAACTCCCGAGGGAATCAACTTGCACCCCGGCCTGCTG
>JAURNO010000327.1 GCA_030830145.1 Verrucomicrobiota bacterium | reverse complement strand
CCGGAAACTAAACCAGTTTTTGTTGCGGACATGGCTGAAACTAGTTGTGTGCTGTTCTTTGTAGTACTCTTGGTATTGGTCCAATTCCTCAATTTGGACAGATGGTGCAGTCAGGTCGGGATCCTTTTGAGCGACTTTCGGTGCTTCCTGCGGGTTGATCGTCTCCGGAGTGGATGGAGGCTTCTCAGGTGGCGTTTCCGAGCAGGAGATCATCCCGCTAAGAACGGTGAGGGCGAAAAGTTGTGTGAAAGAGTTTTTCAAGGCTGGCAAGGGATTCATTCTGTGGTGGGAATGAACAAAGATAACCTAATTAGCAGAGTAATAATAACAAATACAATGTTTTTCGTTTTATTTGCTTAATCCCGTAACACCGAATATTACACTCGTCATTGGTAAGTTCCTCGACAATATGTGACTCGACTATGGATACTTTGGCTTTTTGGTTACCTTTAGTGCTTCTTTTTTTTTCCGCCCTTGCGGGAACAGCACTCAAAAGAAGAGCCCGCGATCACTGTTTGAAAAAATTCGAGGAATCCAAGATCGTTCTGCCTAATGGCGAAAATCAATGGGAAAGGGGACTACTTAGAGTTTTTGCTCAAGGCATAGAGCTTTCGTATGAAAAGGGACGGCAGGAAGATTTTGGCGTAATTGAATCTTTGGTTCTTCATCCGTCGGAAGTAAATGGAATTCCCTATTTGCTGCGACCTGCTCCTGCTCCTGACACACGGGCCGGAGTCGAGTGGCAAAGAGAACTTGAGCGCATTCGTGCTCCCTCCTTCCGTGACACCCTAATCCGAGCCGCCTTGAATTTTTACAATATGCTAAGAGATGCATTCGGACAGGCTTCGCAGGCAATTCTAGGGGCGATCAGCAAAGATACGGCTGTAAGTGAAGTCAAAAATGCAAATAAGCACGTCAATGAAATTGGCTCGGGTTTGACCGATCTTGTTCCCAATGCTTGGGAGCCCATTTTGGAAAAATACAGGGGGCATCAAGTCGTGGTTGAGCGTAAAACGAAGAGTGGTTTGATCAAGGAGTCGGGAGTTTTGGAGGATTATTCCGCCAAGTATATTCTTGTTCGGGAAGTGGTTGTGAGGGACGAGAAGCTTTTGGATTATTTGGAAAAGCAAGGAGCTAAACGAGATGCCCCAAACGATATTTTGTACTCCAGGTCGAATGCCATCGTCCGTCATACTTTTTCCAACTTCTGATCATTGGCCTTTATTGAAAAGTCCAACTTGACCGAAGAGGCCATTGACAATAGGTTAGGGATTGACTTCTGCATCGTTCGAGAAGTTGCTTTGGTTCTTTTCCTTACTCCAATTATTAAGGGAATCCATCGACAGTCGTCTGCAGTCAAGCCGTAAATCGGAAGACTAAGGGCGTCGCGAGGGTACCCACCTGGACCTTTAAAGGTCATAGAACCGGAGAGTCCGATGCACGGCGAAGGCAGAAGTCTTCTTTTTCATTTCCTCACTTCCGATTTCGAATAGACTTTAAGCATGGTCATTACTTCGGTGGAACCTCATTTGCTTTCTTGTCCACTTCCTCATCCCGTTTGCTATGAATTTTACGGTGGGAGGCGTACTGTTTTCAAGCGAGACGCCATGGTCGTGGCCGTGCGGGAAGAGGGAGGAATGGTTGGTTATGGTCCAGCTGCGGCATCCGAGGAAACTGCAAAACTTATCGAACGGGAAATTGCTCCTTTGCTACTTGGCAATGAAAATACCAATCCAAAAGATTTCGTTCGTCAATCAGTGCCCAGACTTGGTTCCAAGGCTTTGGCCGCAGTGGGCGCCGTCGAAGTTGCCCTTTATGATCTGTGGGGAAAACTTGAAGGTTGTTCAGTCACTGATTTTCTCGGTGGGCGCCAGCAAAATACGGCTTGCTGTTATGGGAGTGCGGGAATGTATCAGTCCGCAGAGTCTTATGCCGAGGAGGCCGCTGCAGTCTGCGAACTTGGCTTTTCGGCTTACAAGTACCGACCAGCACTTGGCCCAGTCGAAGACCTTCGTACTGTTGAACTGATGCGAAAGGCGGTTGGTGAGGAGGTTGGTCTCTGTCTGGATGCCCATGGTTGGTGGCGAATGGGCGACAAGTCTTACGACGCACCGACGATTGAGTCCCTCGCTCGAGAGATTGCCCCTTTCGGCATAACTTGGTTGGAAGAACCTCTCCCCTTGGAAGATCGTTCGGCCTACTCAGCTCTCAGGGAAAAGAAAATCGTTCCGGTTGCAGCGGGAGAACATGAGCACGACCTTGCCGGTTTCGAGCGATTGATTGAGAGCGGATCAGTAGACATTGCCCAGGCAGACGTCTCCCACCATGGTGGATTCAGTGGGGTTTCGGATATCCTCAAGCTATGCGAGAGAACTGGGGTTACCTTTGCCTTTCATAATTGGGGAACGGCCTTGGAGACCGTGGTAGATGCTCTGATCGGGTCCTGTTTTCCGAGAGAAACGGCCAGGTGGCTCGAATACCCTCAGTATGCGCACAGAGACTCGCGCGTCATGTATCCTTTTCCTCTTTCGGATGAACTTGTTCCAGATGCACCGGTCCCTCAAAAAGGCGAACTGCCTTTGCCCGAAGGTCCTGGATTGGGGGTAGAAGTGGACGAGTCGGTGTTTGAAAAATACCCCTATCTTCCCGGTCCATGGAGTGTCTTCGAGCTTGAATCACCACCAACCAAGCTCTCTCTGAGCGGGGATCATGCGCTGGCATGGGCGGAGGATTCAGGCTAGAAGCCCCTAATCCCAATCCTAAGTTTCTTTGCTTCGGCTATAAGCATGGGCTTGTCGAGCAGAAGCACGGAACCGCTTTTCAAAGCGGCGGATCCGATACCGGCTTTCGTCATTGCCAGCAAAGTACCTAACCCGAAAACCGGAACGTCGAAACGGGTATCTTGATCAGGCTTTCCAAGTTTTACGAACAAGCAATTCTTTGCACCGAACGAACCAGCCCGCTCAAGCATAGTATTGGTTCCCTCGAACGCCTCGATTGCGAGTACCGTCCCTCGGCTCACCACGACACCTTGCCCTACGTCCAATCGTGCATTTTCTCGGGCTATCTCCATCCCGTGTTCAAGGTGCACAGGGTCGATCTTGTCCTTCCCCTTGACCATGAGCCCCTCGACCGCGAGATCTTAGTCCATGAATACTCGGGCT
>JAURNO010000326.1 GCA_030830145.1 Verrucomicrobiota bacterium | reverse complement strand
CGGAGACTCGCCAAGGCCAATAAAATAGATGGGCAATCCAAGTTCTCGGTAAATCGAAACCAACGCTCCTCCCTTCGCGGTGCCGTCCAATTTGGTTACGACCAATCCAGTAAGGCCGAATTTCTGATGAAAAACCTTGGCTTGCTCCAAACCGTTTGTCCCGGTCGAACCATCGATTACAAGCCAAGAGTGATGAGGGGCCTGCTCCTTTCTTTTTTGCAAGACACGTCTCATCTTGGCCAACTCGTCCATCAAATTATCCTTCACGTGCAACCGGCCTGCAGTATCGATCAAGACAAAATCACAACCCCTGGATTCACCTGCGGAAAATGCGTCAAAGGCAACGGCTGCTGAATCTGCGCCATGATGACCGGTCACGATTTCCAAATCCAGCCTGTCGGACCATGACTTGAGCTGCTCCGTAGCCGCTGCCCGAAAAGTATCGCAAGCCCCCAACACAACCTTGCTTCCTTCTTTTTTCAAACGATGAGCAAGCTTAGCGCATGTCGTGGTCTTGCCGGAACCATTTACCCCAATCAGGCATAGAACTTCGGGGGAGTCTTCCCCACGCTTGAGTTGAGCCTCCGAACCATCCAAGATTCTCTTCAGGACAGTCCGGGCCAAAACACTCGCGTCTTCACCGCGAAATTCTTTCTCGGTTCGATGAGCCTCCCGGATCGCATCCAATATCTCTTCCGTAGTCTCTACCCCGAAATCGCTTTCGTAAAAGGCCTCCTCCAGCTGTAGAAGACAGTCTTCGTCAAGTTTGCCCCGGCCGGTTACCGTAGCAAATGCACCTTGGATTGATTGAGCTCCCTTCTGGAGCCCTCTTTTGAATGTCGAAAAAATACCCATGGTTGTACGAAGGAAAAGGTTCCTCGGATTAGATAACCAAACCGAATGAAGCCGCCTATTTTGGCTGAATCAAGAGAGTACAGCAAGAATACTCGACCATCTTGTTCGTACAGCAATCCTTGATCTTGAAAGATTGAACCGTGAGCATAAGCAGGCGATCGCTCAAATCCCAAGTGTCCGTAACATACCCTCCCGGATCACCCATGGGAACCTGCTTGAGCTTGGGGAAATCCCTAAACTCCCTCTTGGCTCCGTATTTTTTGACCAAGCGTTCTCTGAGGTTTTGCCATTGCGGGTGGAGCACTTCCTCGAAAAAAGAAAACTGCCAACCTTTTTGCCCCTCGACAAGACAAAGAGTCAGCTTGCCTTTTTCGAGCTTACAAGTCAGCTCATAGCGAAAACCATTCCAGCGAACCGAGCACTTGACTAGCTCGCGATCTCTTTCCTCGTATATTTGCAGGAAGTTGGCTTTACGCAACTTATCCAAAACAACCTCACGGCTATCCCCGACCTGCAAGTCCGAATAAATGAATCCGGAGCCCAAGTCCGACATCGATGGGGATTCGGCACACAACGGTGAAACACCCGGCCAAAGGAGGAACAACTGAATCAAAAACAAGAACCTGAATTTCATCTTCTCCGGAAATGTTCGCCGGTCATTGGAAGGTCAAAGAGAGTAGTAAACGCGCTCCAAGGTAAGCAACGCGTAGGAGGTCACGAGAATAGGATCTCTTTCCCACCATCTCCCGTTTTCGTTAATCCAAAAGCCCTTGGCATCTTGCTTGTTGAGAAGTTCGAGAGCCAATTCCTTTCTCCAATCGCGCTCTTTACCCTCCGCATCCTTGATCAACTCGATGCCTGAAAGAGAAAGAGCTTTCGACATGGTATGATAATAGTAGTACAAGCCTTGCTCTCCCATGCCTGGGTTTTCCTTGATGCTGTAGTGCGCCCGCAACCATTCGCGAACCGCAACCAGACGTGGATCATCGGCCTTCATCTCGGCGTAAATGAAACTCAACAAACCCGCATAGCTCATACTCCCGTAGGAACGGAGTGCTTTGGAACCATTTTTTGATTCCCGCTCGCCGGCCATGCTGCTACCCGGGAAATAAACGAATCCGCCCCGATCGTCCTCATGTTGGCTTACCCACTTTTCCTTGTTGGAGCCCGGAAGGTTTTGACACTTTTGGACAAAGGCGATTGCCGCGTCCCAATCGAGTTCCAAATCATCCCCTTCCTTCGATTTGAGAGAATGCTTGGCGTAATATAGCGCTTCCATTGCCAAGTGAGTGTTCGATAAATCCGAATGAGCCCAGCGTGAACCATATTCGACGCCCCCATCGAAAGTGTTGTCCAATTCCCCTTTCTTATCAAAATCAGCCTGCTGGTTGATTAAGAATTTCCGGGCTTTCCTTATTATGTCATCATATTTGGATTCTTTAGTCTGCAAAAGGGCCATCATGCAGATCGAAGTGTTGTAAGAAGCCAACCCTTTGCCGTAAATCCCTCCGTCCGACTGTACTTTGGATAACAAAAACTCAAAACCGGCCTTTCTGTTTTGAGCAAATTTTCGAACAAGCACCGAGTCAGGATGCCCAAGAGTTGCCCGCAGGGCCAACCCGGTCAAAGCAGGGTATTCCGCCTCTCCCCAATTCCCGGACGAGGCGTTTTGTTCCTTATTGAGCCAAGTCACCCCTTTGTCGAGAGCCCTTTCGATCTCCAATTTCAAGGAAACATTCTCGGTCCCCTGCAATTGAATCCCGAATAAGGAAAGAAAAACGACGGAAACCAACGAATTGGTTGAACAGAAATGAGAAAAACGAGGGATATTCATTCCTCCAACTTACGCGATCTCTCGTCGCGTGGCAAGTGGAAGCGGATGATTACGGGACATTCCAAAGGGGGCATCTTGGACTTATTCGCGTACCAGACGTCGTCGTTGTTGCTGTCATGGTCGGAACTATTGAAAATAGAGTCTTCATCCGCGTAAACCGCAAAAATGGAGCCAGAAGACTCCGCCATAAAGGTGCCTTCGATGAATTTTGAACCGGTGAATACAATGGAATCACTGCTCATCGCTTGGTCGTTTTTTTGATTCAGGGCCATCTCCTCGATTTTTAGTTCCCGAGCGGTGCCGTTTAGCTCCCAACTCACGGTTATGGTTACTCGATGATTTGAATAATCGACATCCTTCGGTTCATCCGCCCAAAGATTCTCGAAGAAACCCTTGGCGGGCTTAAGCTTGAGCAAAAGAAGGGAAGTGTGAACGAT
>JAURNO010000325.1 GCA_030830145.1 Verrucomicrobiota bacterium | reverse complement strand
TGTTTTCATAGGCGCCTAATTTTTTAAGTAATGTGCGGGTCTTTCCGACGTTGTCGTCGATATTCGTTATCATGCCGAAGAAGGAAGCAATTCTGTCCGACTGTCCCTTGTACATATCGAGGTACTTTTGCGGACAATGAAAAGGACCGTGGGGAGCATTGGTGCAGATATAAGCAAAGAAAGGTTTCTTCGCCTTGACGTTCTTACGGATGAACTTGTTTGCCTGATTGAAGAACACATCCGTACAAAACCCCTTCGCCTTCACGATCTTTCCATTATGAAAATACCCCCCGTCGAAATAAGCATTATCCCAAACATCCGGCGTTTGCCCGACACCACCACCACCGTGACGGTACACTTCCTTGAAGCCACGATCCTCGGGACGATAGGGATAGTTGTCTCCCATATGCCACTTTCCGAACATGCCGGTCTCGTATCCGTTGTCCTGTAACATCTGACCTATCGTTCCCTCGTTGGCCCGCAACATGGAACGCCCCATGATGGTATGCCAAACTCCGGTCCGGTTCGTCCAATGTCCGGAAATCAAGGCGGCCCTAGTGGGAGAACAGGTAGGGGCGACATGGTAGTCGTCCAACCAAACCGACTCATTGGCCAACTTGTCGGTATGGGGAGTCTTGATAATGGGGTTCCCCGTACATCCGAGATCTCCGTAACCCTGATCGTCGGTAATGACCAGCACCACGTTGGGTTGGGCTCCAAAGAGAGCGACGTTGACAAGGAAAAGGCAAAGAATTCCGAAGATGGACTGAATCATAAGAATGAAGGAGTTTAATTGAGAATCTTCAAAACTAAGGCAACGAGCTCGGTCTTTGCCACCTTCAAATCACGTTTTTCATAAATTTGGATTTGCCTCTTGCGCTTGCCCAAACCCGTATGGACGGGTAAAAGGATCATCATGAAACTTTTCCCAGCGACCATCCTTTGTTTCGCACTTTCGCTTGGATCCTGCGGTCAGGATCATGACGGGCATGGGCATTCCGAGTCCGGTGCTCATTATCATGCCCCTCCACACGGGGGAGTTCTCATCGAATTGGGAGAACACGGTTCCGGTTACAACCTCGAACTTTTTCTCGAGGATCAGGGTTTTCTGCAAATTTTCGTTTGGGACGCCCATGTCGACAACCTCGTCCGCATCGAACAGGCAAACGTCGACTTGCTCATCCCCGAGGACAACGGCACTCAAAAAACGATCGTCTGCACAGCAGTCGCCGATGCCGCCACCGGCGAGACGGTGGGAGATGCCTCCCTCTTTGCTTCGAGCGAACCAAGGGCCGACCAACTTCCACTCAAAGGCGTGATTCCGAGCATCAAGGTTATCGGCAAGACCTACGAAAACATACCCTTCGAATTCAACGTAAACTCCGTTGTTCACGACGATGAAAATTGAGGAAAAACGCGATCAACTCGTCGAGGAACTGACCCCCTTCGAGGACCCCTTCGAGCGTTTCGCCTACGTCATCGACCGTGCCAAGTCACTCGCCCCCCTCGAAGACGAGTACAAGATCGAAACCTTTCTAATCAAGGGATGCATCTCCCAACTTTGGGTCTTTCCTTCCACCGAAGACGGAAAGTGCTATTTCAAGGCCGACTCCGACGCCTCCATCACCAAGGGCACCGCCGGATTGCTCTGCGAACTATACAGCGACGAGACACCCGAGAGCATCATCGCCCTCGAACCCGACTTTCTAGCCGAGGTCGGCATTACCCAACACCTCTCCCCCAATCGTAGGAATGGCCTCACCGGAGTGCGCGAAAAAATCAAGGCCTACGCACAACACTGCCTCGACAACGCCTAGCGAATTGCATACGGGTAGGTTACAACCCATAACCCATTATGCTTAAAACAACCGTCTTTTCTCTGCTTCTCCCCCTCCTTTACCTCTGCCCCCTCTTGGCCAAACCAATCGATGTCTTCTTCGGCACGGGTGGACGCGGAGCCGAGGGCATCTACCACGCCACCTTCAACCCGGACAACGGGAAGTTCTCTCCCTCTAAGTTAGCGGCCGCGATTGGCTCGCCCGGCTTTCTCGCTCATCACCCCGACGGCAAGAAAATCTATGCAGTGGCCCGTTGGGACAAACAGGCCGGGGCCGTGGGCTACCAAGTCCTTCCCAGCGGAGTGCTAAAGGAATTCACCCGAATGGCCTGCCCCGACGAAGGTGGTGCCCACATTGCCGTTCACCCTAGCGGCAAGTTCCTCCTCACCGCTCAATACGGAGGGGGTTCCGTCGCCCTCTTCCCCCTCGATTCGTCGGGAAAATTGGGCGAACCCACCGTGACCGAGCATGAAGGCGGATCCAAAGTGGTGGAAAGAAGACAGGAATCGCCCCACCCCCACTGGACAGGGTTTTCCCCCGATGGCAAATACGCGCTCGTGCCCGACCTCGGTCTCGACCAAATCGTGATCTACAAGGTCGATGCCTCCAAACCCGCCATCACTCCCCATGGAACTGGGCAGTCGGTGCCTGGCGGCGGACCGCGCCACATGCGTTTCTCGACCGACGGAAAATTCATTTATCTCCTCAACGAACTCACCCTCTCGGTCACCACTTTCGCATGGGACGCACATAAGGGAACCGCCAAGACCCTCAGCACCGAACCCGCCATCAGCGAGCAGGACAAAGAAGGCGAGACCTTCAATTCATCGGCCGAAATCCTCGTTCACCCAAACGGTAAGTTCGTCTACTCATCGAACCGCGGTCACGACAGCGTTTCGGTCTACCGGGCCAACCCGAAGAGCGGAAAGCTCAAGGTCGTCCAGGTCCAACCCGTGCGCGGAGCCTTCCCCAGAAATATCAACTTGAGCCCGGATGCAACTTGGTTGCTTGCGGCGGGAGCGGACTCCAACACCGTGGCCGCCCACCGGGTCGACCCCAAGACCGGTAAACTCACTTACCAGCGGGGCTCGATCGTCAACGTCCCCTCCCCCATCTGCATCCTCTTCGCCGAATAGCGTTCGGAAAACTGCGGGTTCTCACTCCGTCACGACCGCCCGGGCTCGCCGGTCACCCACCTTGAAATAGCCGAGGGGGTCTTCCTTTCCTAGCTCTGCCTCGGCAATCATCCAGACCGCACCCGGACGGGTCCGTTGGATCTTAACGCCCCCCGGCTCGATCAAGGCATAGGGCTTGCGCCCACCCGCCCTATCCATCCAGAAGAGTTGTACCTTTTGCTTACCCCGATTGAGAAAGGTGACCTCGAAAGTTCCTCCATCAGGCTTGGACGGAGGAGCTTTTTCTCCTTTGGCCAGAGGGATCCATCGGAGCACGGGAAGGGAATCGATCTTGGGCTCGACCACTTTGGCAAATTTCAGGGGGGCTTTCTTTCTCAGACGCTTAAGATGATTCAAATACTTTTTGTCTCCTGCCAAATTGTTCCATTCATAGGGATCTTTTTCGATTTCATAGAGTTCTTCCCCACCATCCGCATATCGGATATAGCGCCAACCTGCGTCGCTTAGACCAAAACTCCCGGGGTGATGAAGGTGCGTCAAGGAAACATGAGGCCAGTCGGCCTTCGGATCCGCCAACAAGGGAACAAGGCTTGGACCGTCGTGCAGTTCGGACGGGGGAAGGCCCGACAATTCGAGCAAGGTGGGAGCGAGGCTGAGTAAGTTGACCGGCTTGGAGCATCGAGACGGTTGGGTACCTTTGGACAAACCCTCTACTCCTTTCGGAACGCGCATAATGAGGGGAACCCGCGAGCAGACCCGCCAGGCGGTAAACTTTTGCCAGTGTTCCTTTTCTCCGAGATGCCAGCCATGATCCGACCAAAGGACCACAATCGTGTTTTCCGCATGGGGACCTTTCTCAAGGGCATCCAAAACCCGACCCAACATGGCGTCGGCGAAGTAAATCGAGGCTAGGTAGCCCTGAATCCCCTGTTTCCATTGCTTATGAGCCCGGATATGATCGAAATAGCGATTGCGGGCCGACTTGACCCCGGATGAGGGAAGGTCGTCAAGATCGTCTACCCGGTAACCGGGAGGCAGTTGGATCTTTTCCAACGGGAATGCATCGAAATATTTTTTCGGGACGAACCACGGCTCGTGTGGACGATAGATTCCGCAGGCTAAAAAGAAGGGCTTTTCCCGCTTCTCGCTCAGGCGCTCTCCGACCCACTCCGCCACCGAGTAGTCCCCGCCGTATTCCTCATCGGTCGAATCGATTGCCC
>JAURNO010000324.1 GCA_030830145.1 Verrucomicrobiota bacterium | reverse complement strand
TTTTCCGTCGGTGTTTTCTCCGATCCATTGTCCGTCCTTGCGGACCACGCAGTTGACGGCGCCCATAAGGGATGCCGACTCGCCTAAGCCATCGAGGTAATCGATCACCTTGACCTTGTGGGGAATTGTACAGTTAAACCCTTGGAACCCCATGACTTTGGCTCCTCTGACCGCATCTTCGAGATCGTTTGGACCAACTTCGATCGTGAGGTATCTCCAGTCGAGGTTGTGATGCCTGTAGGCGGCCTCGACCATGACTTGCGTTGGGTTTTCCGAAATCGGCTGTCCGAAGGCGGCGGTAAGTTCTTGCTTGAAGTTTAGCTCTTTTGTCATTTTCCAAGTATGGTTTCGGATCCAAACTTAGAAATTTAGAGGGATCGGCAAGCCTATTTTATGAAAAACCCTTACCTCCCTCCACCTGCCTTGCTTTGGGGGTCTGGTGGTTTCTTTTCGAAAAGGATTGATGAGTCTCTTTTTCCATATTAGGAAAAGTTTCCACATAAGGAATTTATGACTGAAACCATTTTGATTAGGGAGGAAGCATCGGCCAAAGGAACGGAAAGAACCTTGGCTATTCTTGAGCTTTTGGGCCGGTATCGAAAGGGCCAATCTTCCAGCGAGATTGCCCGAACCCTCGATTTACCCGTCAATACGGTTGGCCGGATTACCGAAACCATGACCAAACGGGGGTGGCTTTATCGCCGGGAGGACGATCGGAGGTATGTTCTTACGAACCGGGTTGCCGATCTCACCCGACCTCAGATCAATGACAAAAGCTTGGTCGTCTCTTCCTGGGAGAGTCTTAAGGGTTTGAGAGACAGGACTGGTGAGACGACTCAACTGCTCTCAATGTCCGAAGGCAAAGCATTGATTCTCGAGCAATGCGTTTCGGATCAGGCAATCAAAGTTTCCGGTACCGTTGGTATGAGAGTCCCTTGTTATTCCTGTGCTCCAGGTAAGTCGATCCTGGCCAACATACCTGAGATAGAACTCGATCAGTTCCTTGAGAAGGTCACCCTGAAGCGTTTCACCCCTCGAACTTTGGCGACGCGCGAGCTTTTGCTCGGTGATTTGAAAAAAATTCGAGAATGTGGATACGGTGTCGACGAGGCGGAGGGTTTGGAGGGAATTCATTGTGTTGCCGCGGTTATTCTCGATGACTACCATTATCCGATTGCCGCGGTTACCACGATAGCACCGGCGTTTCGCTTGCCCTCAGATCGCTTCGAGGAAATAGGAGAAGCTTGCATTGAGACTGCCGGGAACATTCGGGATAAGCTTCTCGCCTAACTTCTTTAACTTATGAAATATTCAAATCTTTTATACATCAAAAATAAACTCTTGGGCATTTTTGCAGGGGCGGTCCTTTTTTGCCTTTTAGGTTGCGGAGGTGACGGGGGAAGTTCGGCTGTCAAAGGAGTCATTGCCTACACGCCCCAGACCCTTTCCAATCCCTTCTTTAGCGTGATCGCAGAAAATATTAGGGTAGAAGCCGAAAAGAACGGTTATGATTTTCTCGTGGTCGATCCCGACATGGACGTAAAGAAGCAATCGGACCAAATTGATGACTTCATTGCCAAAAATGTGGTAGCCATTGTTTTGGTCCCGGTTGACCGGATGTCAATTGGTCCTGCCGTCAAGGAAGCGAATGCCGCGGGTATCCCTGTTTTTACGGTGGATGCGAAATGTGCTGCGGAGGGAGCTAAAATCGAGGGTCATGTTGGAACGGACAATTTCCAAGGTGGAGAATTGGCAGGTCAGGCCATGATCCAAGCTCTTGGCGAAGAGGGTGGCAAGGTTCTTGTGCTTGACCTGAAAAAAGCCAATTCATGCGTTTTGCGCGTAGACGGCTTTAAGAAAGTAATTAACGCCTATAACGAGGAGCGGACTTCCGGGAAAATAGAGATTGTCGCCGAATTAGACGGAAATGGGGACCGGACCAAAGGGTACGAGTCGACCTCGGCCGCCTTGCAGGCTCATGAGGATTTGGCCGCCGTTTTCGCAATCAACGACCCTTCTGCGTTGGGAGCTTACACAGCTGTAAAAGAAGCCAATCGCCAAGATCAGATCAAGATCATCGGTTTCGACGGAATGCCCGACGGCAAGAAGGCGATCAAGAATGGTCAGATTTACGCCGACCCGATCCAACATCCTGACAAAATGGGGATCCAAATCGTAGAGCTTATCGTGAAGTATCAGGCAGGTGAGAGTTTTCCCAAGGAAACGCTCTTGCCGGCTACTCTCTACACCAAGTCGGACGCGGATCAGGATCCCGACCTGAAATAGGTTGACCAAGGGAATCGAAAAACCCCCATTGCTCCGAATGCGGGGCATTGCCAAGGGGTTTCCCGGAGTACAAGCACTCGATGGCGTGGACCTCGATCTTTATGCCGGCGAAGTGTTGGCTTTGTTGGGCGAAAACGGGGCAGGCAAAAGCACTTTGATCAAAGTCATCGGAGGGGCCCATTTGCCAGACGAGGGTACGATTGAAACCAAGGGCCGCGGCATTTCAATCGAGACTCCGCAGGACTCACTCAAGGCGGGGATCGGCATTATTTATCAAGAGTTCAATCTAGTTCCAGGCTTAACCGCGAGGGAGAATATTTTCCTCGGTCAGGAACCAGCGAGATTGAGCTTCATTCCCCGAGCCGCTGAGAGAGAAAAAGCCTTGAAACTCTTTGACCGCATCGGCGTGGAGATTGATCCGGAAAAACTTTGCGGAGAACTGTCGGTGGCCGAACAGCAAGTAGTCGAGATTGCCAAAGCTCTTTCTCAGGATGCCCGGATTATCCTGATGGATGAGCCGACTGCGGCTTTGACCCCCCGCGAAGTGGACGGATTACTCAAGGTGGTCAGGGAATTGCGGTCCCAAGGTATTGGAATTATATACGTCAGTCATCGCTTGGATGAAATCGATGCAATCGCCGACCGGGTAACCATCCTGCGGGATGGCGCTCATGTTGCAACCCGCGAGAAGTCCGACCTCGATCGCGAGCAAATGATTGCCTTGATGGTGGGCCGAAGTTTGGACAAAGAATTCCCCTCCCGGGAAAGCGTTGCCGGTGAAGTCAGGTTATCCGTGCGAAACCTCAGGCGAGGTTCTTCTGTCAGAGGCGTTTCATTCGATCTGCGGGCAGGAGAAATCGTCGGCCTGACCGGATTGGTGGGTGCGGGGCGAACGGAGACTGCCCGTCTCATATTTGGAGCGGACCGGATGGACTCTGGCGAAGTCGACTTGGACGGCGAGCGGTTAAAGGTCCGAAGTCCGAGGGATGCGATCCGTCACGGAATCTGTCTTTTGACTGAAGACCGAAAGGGGCAGGGGCTTGTCTTGGGGCAGACCGTTCAAGAAAATTTCGGTCTTCCCAACCTGGGTGGTTTTTCCCAGAATTTTATGATAAGCTCTTCTCGGGAAAGCGAGGCCTTTGCTGGTTACGTCGACAAGATGAGGATCAAAATATCGAGCCATTCTCAAGCCGCCGGCACTTTGTCGGGTGGGAATCAGCAAAAAGTCGTTTTGGCCAAATGGCTCCAAAGAAATGCCGAAGTAATCATCTTCGACGAACCTACCCGTGGCATCGACGTGGGAGCGAAGTTTGAGATCTATCAACTCATTCATGGACTGGCCGAGGAAGGGAAAGCCATCCTAATGATTAGCTCGGAGTTGCCTGAGGTTTTAGGCATGAGCGACCGCATAATCGTGATGAACGAGGGTAGGGTGACGGGAGAAATTGAG
>JAURNO010000323.1 GCA_030830145.1 Verrucomicrobiota bacterium | reverse complement strand
TCGACTCTTCAAGCATCGACTCGGAAGGTACGAAAAGATCACGGAAGGAGACACCGACAGCGGAGATCATGAGATTCACGAGCACGTGGTGGTAGAGGGCACTACCGGCAAGCTCAAAGCAATCATGGACCACCACGCCTTTCCAACGATCGAAAGTTTCGTGGAAAAACACAACAGATACTCGAACTGGGAAGCAGTTGTAGAGAGTACGAGCAAAGACAACGCAGGCTCGCTTCAACACAAGGGAGTAAAAGGAAAACGATTCTTGAGACGAGTTTTCAGAACACTTCCTTTCAGACCCACCCTGCGCTTTCTTTACGTTTACCTTTGGCAAGGTGGCTTCCTTGATGGTTGGCCTGGTTATGTGTTCGCCCGGTTACATGGCCAATACGAATTTCTATCCGTGGTCAAAGCCAGGGAGTGCTCAAGGGGAAGAGAAAAGACGAGGTAAGTTTCTTTCCGATTTGGAAAGCTTCCTTCCTTCTTCGTCGAGCAATAGTTCGCAATGATAGAAGTCAGGGCGGGGCCACCCGAGCGCATCGAACAACAGGCACTGCCTTGCGCTCGACAAGAGAAGATCCTCTCCGCGAACAATCTCGGTAATATCCATGGCATGATCGTCGGCAACGGTGGCCAACTCATAAGAAGCCACACCCTCCTTGCGCCAAACCAAAAAATCCGAAAAATCCTGGCCCGTCACGAACTGCTGCATTCCCTTTGCTTGGTCAAAGAAAGAAATCTCCTTGTTCCATTCGACTCTGAAACGCCAATTAACTTCGCCTGGGAAATCCGATGGGATGGGATGCTTGTTGGCCGGACGAAATTCTTCAGGAAAAAGAAACTCGTCTCCTGTTTTTGATCGAAGTCCTTTGGCACGGATTTCCTTGCGGCTTTTCGTGCAAGGATACACGAGGTCCTTTTCCACTAAATCTCGAAGGATGGAAACGTAGGATGGGCCTCTTTTGCTTTGGTCATAAGGACCGTAACTGCCACCACAATCCGGCCCTTCACTCCAAGTCAGACCGCATCCCCCCAAGTCATCCATGGCCGATTGGGAAAACTCTTCGCGGCAACGCAAAGGGTCCAGGTCGTCATTGCGATAAACCAAGACACCGGAATGAGAAACCGCCCGTTCCCAGGCAACGCGGAAGGTCCTGGCATGCCCTTCGTGCAAATAGCCCGAAGGAGTTGGGGCCAAGCGCCCGCGATACCTTTTTTTCTCTTTCTCCTCGCTCATTTGTCAAAAGTAAGCTTTAGATAATCCCTTACGCAACGAGAAGATCTTCTCAAGAACTACAAGATTATGAACTTTAAAGACTTAGGTCTCTGCCCGGAACTCCTCCAAACGATCAAGGAACTTGGGTATGAAGAACCAACCCCCGTCCAAGTAAAAGCCATCCCTCCGATCATAGAAGGAAGAGACATGGTTGGTTCAGCCCAAACCGGAACCGGCAAGACGGCAGCTTTTGCTTTACCAACCCTCCACAGACTTGCCAAACCCGGTGCTTGCAGGGCTTTGGCCTTGGCTCCCACTCGTGAGCTCGCCATTCAAATCGAAGAGAATTTTCGCAAGTATGGGAATCAGATGGGCTTTAACATGGCCCTCCTCTATGGAGGAGTAAAATATGGGAAGCAACTTGATCAGTTGAGAAACAACCCCGATATCGTAGTTGCAACCCCAGGTCGCTTGCTTGATCACATTGGGCAGGGGAATCTGGATTTGAGTAACATTGAAATTTTAATCCTCGACGAGGTTGACCGGATGTTGGATATGGGCTTTATCGAGGATGTCACCAAAATCATTCAAAAGACACCCCGATCCAGGCAAACTCTTTTGTTTTCCGCCACCATTCCTGATTCCGTCGTGCGTTTGGCGGACTGGGCGTTGGACAACCCTGCCGAAGCTAAAATCGACATAAAGATTTCAGCCGCCGACACCGTTAGTCATGCCCTTTATCCAGTTCCGGCCATTCAAAAATTCGATCTTCTCATCGCCTTGCTCAAAAATATCGAGTTTGAGAATCTTATCATTTTCTTCCAAACGAGAAGGGGCACGGATAAGATCAGTCGATGGCTGACTGAGCATGGTCAAGATGTCCGTGTTCTTCATTCCGATCTCAAGCAACGCGACAGAATGTCCGCCCTGCAAGATTTCAAGGATGGTAAAGTAAAGATCCTTTCGGCTACCGATGTCGCTTCCCGTGGTTTGGACATATCAAACGTCACACATGTCATAAACTATGACGTACCCCAACACTCGGAAGACTATGTTCACAGAATTGGCCGAACCGGGAGGGCTCGAACGGAAGGTGAAGCTTTTACCTTGTGCAAGCCAGAGGAATTGCCCTTGGTTCAATCCATCGAAAAATTATTGGGAAACCCATTACCCCGAAAATTCATTGAAGACTTTTCTTATCGAGATTCGCCTGCGGAGATGGCTCCCACAGGTGCCGAAGTTTCGAAAAAACGAAATCGGGGTTTTGGTAAACAAGTCTCCTTCGGCTCTCGTAGGCGTAGATGACCGATATTATGGTCCGAAGCTTTCACTTACTTTACATCCTTTACCCCTTGCATTAGAGAAACTTACTAGAAACTAAGTCGTGTCTTTTCTATTGCCACCGGATCCGGTGGCTTTTTTTGGCCTTGAAGCTGAAACTGGAAATTGTTCAAGCAGAAATGCTCAAGGAGAAACTTCCTCTATTTTCTCCGCCCCGTCAATCAAGTCTATTGTGGAATCAGACTC
>JAURNO010000322.1 GCA_030830145.1 Verrucomicrobiota bacterium | reverse complement strand
GCTTGTCATGCCGACCAAGCCCTCCGCCTGATCGCATCGTGATGGGGGACTTCAGGCGAAGACCCCGGTGGCAGGCTTTCCGGTTCCGTCCTTGGTCGCGAAGAAGGGTCGTTTCTCGACGTCGTAGGCGGTTTTCGGACTTATGCCCATGGCAGTAAAGATGGTCGCGTGCAGGTCTTCGATGGAAACGGGGTTCTCGATCGCCATCAACGGGCGCTCGTCCGCCGTCTTTCCATACACGAATCCTTTTTTGACGCCCCCTCCGAACATCGCCACGCTGGTTCCCCCCGTAAAGTGACGGTGCAAGCCGTAGTGACTGATTTCCTTGAGCTTGTTCACTCGGGCCTGGGACTGATCACGGGCATTCGATCCGGGTTTCCCTTCGATCATCGCATCCCGGCTGAACTCGCTCGCGATGATGACCAAGGTCCGGTCGAGCTTACCCGTTTTATCAAGGTCGCGGATGAGCTGGGCGATCGGACGATCGATTTCCTTCTTCATCCGGGCCACCGTGGTGTGCCCGCTTTTATGGGTATCCCAATGCAGGAAGGGAACGTACTCGGTGGTGACCTCGATAAAGCGGGCTCCTTCCTCGACCAGGCGGCGGGCCAGCAGACAACCTCTTCCGAAGCGCCCTGTATCGTAGGCCTCGTAGGACTCCTTGGGTTCGAGGGTCAGGTCAAAGGCCTTCTTCTCCTTGGATTGCAAAAGGCGGTGGGCTGATTCCATGGAGCGCACCATCGATTCGCGCTGGAAATCGCTCATCTTTTCCCGGTTCGGGTTTTGATCGATCAGCTTTTTGAAATGACGGTAGCGGTTGGAGAACCGTCCCGGTTCCATGCCCTTGGGCGGTTGGACCGACTGGACTGCCTGCTCGGGGTAGGGCAGGTTCATGGGCCCGTATTCAGTCCCGAAAAATCCGCCCGTGGTAAAGGCCTTGAGCTCCTCCTTTTCTCCCACTCCCTCGAGGCGCTGTCCGATATTGATGAAGGGCGGAACGATCTCGTTGTTCGGCCCGAGCACCTTGGCCATCCATGCCCCAATGTGCGGTGCTGCCACCGTCAGGGGCGGGACATATCCGGTATGCCAGTGGTATTGATGGCGGGAATGAAGGATGGAACCAAGGTCCGGCTGGAAAGCGGAGCGGATGAGCGTTCCGCGGTCCATCACCTGAGCGACGTTCTCTAAGCCCTTGGTGATCTTCAGCCCGTCCACGTTGGTATCGATCGCGGGAAAGGTGCTCAGGATCTTGCTCATGTCCAAGCCCACCTCGAACGGATGGTAGCGCTTCGGATCGAAGGTGTCGGGAGCGGCCATTCCGCCCGCCAACCAAATCAGGATGCAGGAGTCGGCCTTGGCCTCCGGATGCTTGACCGCACTGTTGGCCCAGGCGCTCGTTCCTTCGGTGGCCAGGGCGGCTGCGGAAGCCACGCCCAATTGCTTGATGAAATCTCTGCGGATGATGGATTCGGGAAGATTCATGATGCTTAGCGTATGATTTGAAATTCGGGATGCATGAAGACCATCCAAAGAAGGTCTTCCATTTCCTGGTTGCCTGCGGATTCGGACGCCACCTCAGCCAGAATGGTTTTCTCGGTGGGGGAGGGTAGCCGGGCCAAGGCATGGCGGAAGAGCCAGTCGATTCGTTCTCCGGTCGGCTTATTCTGAGCTTCGAGCGCCCGGGCCCCCTTGTAAAGGTAATCGGCGAGGATCTGTCCATTGGCCAGATCGATCGCTTGCAACGTGGTCAGCTCGGCCGGTCGGGAGGTCACGACCTGGTCGCGGTGCGGTCGGCCCAAGGAGCGCATCAGAAAGTCGTTCTTCACAAGGGCCGCCCGGATGGGCGGACCGGCTCCTGGGGTGGTTCCTGCCTTGGACTCCTTTGCTTGGTCGAGCACCCGCCCCCACGGACCCTTTCCGTATGGATGAACTTCGGTCGCCGGATTCCATTTCTTGCCCTTGGCCACCTCCCAGGACTTGTCGGTTTCGACAGGCGTCTTGTCCTTCCCGATGATGAACTGAGCCACGAATCCGGATGAGCCTCCGTACATTTCGGCGTCCACCTCGATCAAGTTCTCCCCCTTCTTGAAAAAGTAAGCGGTCTTTTGGTAGACCGGCTTGGTCCAATCCTTGGACGAAGTCACCTTTTTCCCGTTGATCCAGAGGGAAAAGCCATTGTCGCAAGTGGCGAGAAAAGAAGCGAAATCCGGTTTGGTTGCCAACTTGATCTTCTTTCTCAGCTTGACCTTTTTAGTCTTCGGATTGGGCCCCCAGATCCATTTGGCGGTGATCTTCCCTGGCTTGGGCAGGAGGTCGGATTGTGGTTTTCCGGAAGGTTTCTCGCGGCTTGTCCGGTTGACTTTGGCCTCGATCTTGGCCGGGTTGGTCCCCGTGACCTGCCAGATCGAATCCATGAACTGCTCGGCCGTCATGCGCTTGGGCAAGGGTCCTGTGTAGACGTATTCCTCACCCGGTTCCTCACTTAGAAAAACGGTCTTCGACTGGTAGGCACGGGAAGTCATGACAAAGCGTATGAACTTTCGCAAATCGTATTCATCCTCCGCAAAGCGGACCGCCAGGTAATCAAGCAAATCTTCGTTCCAAGGCTGGGTGTCCATCGCATCGACCGGATGTACGATCCCTCTGCCCATCAAGCGGGCCCAAATGCGGTTCACGATGGTACGGGTGAAGCGTCCGTTTTCCGGGTGGGTCATCAGGCCCGCCAACTGCTTGAGCCGCTCCGCCTTCGGGGCCTTTGGATCGATTTCACCCAGTTCCGGGAAAATCCATCTTGCCGTCGACATCTTGCCAGTCGGCTTGTCGCAACGGGTCAGTTCGAGCGGTTTCTCCGCAAAGATCGAGGCCAAGTTGTACGCTTCCTCCAAGGTCCAGCGGTCGACGAAGCTATCGTGGCAGCTCGCGCATTTCATGTTAAGCCCCAGAAAGACCTGGGATACGTTCTGGGAGAACTGCATGTGAACGGTCTGTCCGGCGCTTACGTCTCCCCGCCACTTGATCCCGTTGATGAACCCCGACGAATCCTTGCCTGCGTCTAT
>JAURNO010000020.1 GCA_030830145.1 Verrucomicrobiota bacterium | reverse complement strand
CGCCCTTTCGGCTTTCCTGCCGCTCACTCTCCAGTCCAAAGAACGGGTTCTCGACGAAGGAGTTCGCCAGTTTGTACAAAGCTATTGCATCAAGTGCCACGGTCCGGATGAGGAGAAGGGTGACCGTGCTTTTCACGAACTCGCGCTGAAGAAAAACGACGAGTGGGTGGTCAACCTTGCGGATCCAAAGAAGACCGATCTTCTCCATGACATCCTCGATCAGTTGAACTTGGGTGAGATGCCGCCCAAGAAAAAAAACGTCCGACAACCCAGGGTCGCAGAAACCAAACATGCAATCGCTTGGCTTACTCAAACCCTCCTTGATTTGGAGAAAGAAAAGGGTCCGAAAGAAACCGTTCTGCGAAGGTTAAACCGGAGGGAATACCGTAACACCATGCGGGACTTGCTCGGCTTGCAAGACCTACCCTTTGATTTCACCGAAAATTTCCCGACCGATGAAAACGATCATGGCTTTACCAATATCGGGGACTCCTTGAATCTTTCCGACCAGCATCTCAATGCCTACTTGGTGGCAGCGGATCGATATTTGCGGATGGCTTTTCGCTTCGACGAGAAAGCGCCCTTCAAAAGCAAGGCCATCAAGCCTAAGGATTGGGGCTATCCCGACCGACAGGAGAACACCCCGTGGATGTATAGGATTTACAAACCGGAAGCCTACCTCGATTTCGCCGCCGGAAAAAAACAAATTTCCGATCATTTTGACCTGGGAACCTTTCCTCATGACTGGTACAGGCGGACCAAAGGCATTCAAGAACCGGGCTACTACAAAATCATTTTAACCGCTGAGGCAGTGCGTCGACTAACTCACCCTTATGACCCCAAGATGATCCCCACCGACCTGACTCCCCCCATGCAGCTTGCCCTTTTTGTCTCGAGAGGTAGCAAAGGAACGGCTTCCGACTCCCTTAAGTCCAGAAAGAAAATCGGCCTCTGGGACTTGGCTGACCATCAGCCCAAAAAATACGAGGTAACCGTTTGGATGGACAAAGGCGACGTCCCCTTCCTCAATTGGGACAACGGGCCCGGGCCTTCCGACTACTGGATGCGGGACATCTGCAAGAAATACCACACCGACATCGAGTTTCGCGGCAAACAGGGATTTCATGCCTGGCACGTCGTCGGCAAGGACTTGGTACCGGGGCGCATCGTTTCGGATGTATGGAAAGGACCGGCCGTCAGGTTGCATGAACTCAGGATCAACGGTCCCCTCTCCCGCACCTACCAAAGCAGAGCTCAGCAAGTCTTCCTGGAGGGGGAGCGCGATGTTTCGAAAATCAACCTAGAACTCGCTTTTACCCGTTTTGCCCGAAGAGCTTTTCGCCGCCCCGTTTCCAAACCGGAAATCGAGCCTTACCTGGAGATCGAAAAGCATGCCCGTCAAAAATTGGGTCGCAATAACGAAGAAGCATTTTTCTTGGCCCTCAAGGCCATGTTGGTCTCCCCCGACTTTCTTTACCTCAAGGAAGAAAAAAGAGAGTCTGACCGACTGAGCTCTTTCGAGACCGCTAACCGTCTCTCTCATTTTCTATGGTCCTCCTTGCCCGACAACGAACTCTTCCTGCAGGCGAAGAGCAACGGATTGAAAGATCGCGTCGCCCTCAAGCAACAAGTCCAGCGCCTTTTGAAAGACCCTCGCAGCCAAGCTTTCGTTCAAGGGTTCGCCGAGTCCTGGCTACGACTCGAAAAACTGGGCACCATGCCTCCCGCATCTTTGAAGTTTCGGGAATATTACCGATACGGATTACAGGATGCCATGATCGAGGAAACTCATCGTTTCATCACCCATGCGATCAAGGAAAACGTCCCACTGACCGATTTCATCCACTCCGATTACGGCTTCCTCAATCAGGACCTCGCCCGCCATTATGGAGTCGAGGGTGTCGAGGGTATCCATTTACGGAAAGTGTCTTTTCCCGAGAACAGCATGCGGGGCGGATTGCTCGGACAGGGAAGTATCCTTACCCTGACTGCGAACGGAGTGGACACTTCACCGGTCATTCGGGGGATCTGGGTGTTGGAAAGTCTGCTCGGAACCCCTCCTTCTCCCCCTCCCCCCGACGTCGACCCCATCGACCCGGACGTCCGCGGCGCCAAGACGGTCAAGCAACTGCTCGAAAAGCATCGCTCCGTGCAAGCCTGCGCCGATTGCCATGCCAAGATTGACCCCTATGGCTTCGCACTCGAATATTTTGACCCCGTAGGTGGCTACCGCCCGACTTACTATCGCTCACGCTTTTGGAAAAACTCCACTCAAACCACTCAACTCTTTCCTTCCAAACCGATCGATGGAACCGCAACCTTGACTTCCGGAGAAACGATCCATGGACCGCGAACCTTGAAGAAGGCATTGCTCACCAAGAAAGGCTTGCTTACCCAAAACCTTGCCGAAAAGTTGCTTACCTATGGAACCGGGCGCTCGATCTCCCTGCGTGACGAGGAGGAAATCAAGCAAATCACCAAGACGGTCAACGATGGTCAATTCGGCTTTCGGGACCTCGTGATCAAGGTCGCCACCAGCCAGGCATTCCAGAGAAAGTAGCTCCTCGGCTCAAATCTAGAGGTGCTTGTCGAACCATTTCTCGATGTCATCAATCATTGGTAAAAACCAAGGGTGCCGGTTCCAACATCCATGTTTGCCATCTTCGTAATGAGTAAGCAATTCGGTGGGAACGCCCAGCTTTTTCAGTTTATCGATCGAAGGTTGTACTTTGGCCGGATCCTCTTTGCCTCCGAATTGAAAAAGAATGGGAGGTGTGTCCTTGTCGATATGGATATGGGCGTCGGCTAACTTGTAAAGCCCGGGCTTTTTTTTGACCGTTCCGCCAAACAGGAAGATTGCATTGGCTACTGGGTTCTTCGCCGTGAGCGAACGTTCGGCAACGCTACCGGTTGAAATTTCCATGGGCCCGGACATTACGACGGCCGCCTGAACGGGGGAGGAAACCCCTGCATTGCCACCTGTTCCGTACAAAGATTTCACCTTGGCAGTCGTGGCAAGCAATCCGGCAAGGTGAGCTCCCGCTGAGCCACCCACCACTCCGATCTTATTCGGATCAATTTTATACTTCTGGGCATGAGCTCTGAGGTATCGAACCGCGGCATGACAATCTTGGATATTAGCGGGGAAAAGAGCTTCTTCAGCCAACCGGTAATCAATCGCCATGGAGACAAAACCACGCTTGGCCATTTCTAGCCCCATGGCCCGGAACTTCATTTTATCACCCTTGATCCAGCCACCTCCATGGATGATTAAGGCGGCCGGATAGGGACCTTTCCCCTTGGGCACAAAAAGATCAGCCAACATCTTGCGAGGCCCATATTCGGCATAGGTCAGGTCGAGGATTTGGCTCACCCCTTCCGGCACTTGGACGCTTGGACGGGGCGCCTGGGATTCCGGCCACTCGGCAGGAGGCTGCGTGGGAACGCCAGATACTTTCATGCGCTGAACGTGGACCCCGCCAAAGCCGGTCAAATAAAGATCG
>JAURNO010000321.1 GCA_030830145.1 Verrucomicrobiota bacterium | reverse complement strand
GTGTAATTATGGGAGGGAATCGGAGTTCAAAGACTTTTTTTGCTAACCGTATGCTGTTGCATTTGGCTCAATCTATCCCCGAAGCGGAGATTCGCTCGATGCATGTCTCAGAGGAAAGATCAATAAGTGATAGCCAACGCTATATATGGCAAAACTTGCCTGGTCGCTACAAGAGGACAAAGAAGAAGAGTTCAAATCATAGTCTCCAGTACAACCAAAAGAATGGGTTTAATGCAGGTAAAGCAATCCTGCCACCTACAGATCCAAACGCAGAGCGGGGTTCGACAATATACTTCAATAATTATCGGCAATATATGGCAGACCCGCAAATCTTCGAGGGTTGGTCTGCTCATTGCATTCACATGGACGAGGAGGTTCCCGAAAGTATCTTCAACACTTTGCTTGGTCGAACAGTTGACTATCATGGTCGCTTGATTCTGACTTTCACAACTCTTCAAGGTTGGACACCTTTGATCAATAGTTTGCTCAAGGGTGCGGAGACGGTAAGGACTAGGTATAGTGAAATCCTGCAAAGGGAGTTACCAGTTGAGCAAGTCTCCGCAAATTGGCCCGACTGTCGGATACATTACTTTTGGACTCAGGATTCGCCCTTTATTGATGGCAAGGAATTGATTCGCACTTACTCCAAGCAACCCCAGGAAGTAAAGCTTGCCCGACTTTTCGGAATCCCATCCAAAAGCTTTGAAGGCCGCTTCCCAAAATTTAACCGCGAGTCCAATGTGATTGAGCATGAACAAATCCCGTTCATCAAAGATCCGTCCATTGATGTTACCCGTTACTTCATTTGCGATCCGGGTGGTAGCAAACCGTGGGTAGCCCTATGGGCAGGTGTCATGCGGGACGGTAGAATATTCATCTACCGCGAGTTCCCCGACAGCACGATGGGTGCTTGGGCATTACCCCATGTGAACGGAGCAGGCAAGAGCGTAGGCAAACCTGGTCCCGGTCAGCGTCCACTCGGTTGGGGTTATATTGATTACAAGAATCACTTCGAGGACTTGGAAGACGGGGAGGACATATTTGAACGAATCGTTGACCCGCGAATGGGAGCGGCCACGGTTAGAACCAAAGAGGGTGAGTCGAATATTATTAACACGATGAGCAACCTTGGGTTTGTATTTCGTGCCGCACCTGGCGTGGACATCGAGGCAGGGATTGCAAAAATCAACGATGCACTCAGTTGGGATGATACCGAACCCATGACGGTTGATAATACCCCGAAGCTATTCGTCAGCGACAGGTGTGACAATACGGTTAGTTCAATGATGGAATACTCAGGGCAGAGCAGATCCGAACATTGGAAAGATCAGATTGACTGTCTCCGTTACTTAATGGTGAGCGGGGCAGATTACATAAGCGAATCAAGCCTCCAAGCAACGGGTGGCGGAGGGTACTGAATGAAAACAAAACTAACGGAAGAATTTACCTTTGAGGCGGCTCATAGGATACGAAACAAACGCAAGGAGTACGGAGAACTGCATGGTCATTCGCATCGTGTATTCGTAACCATTAGTGGAGAACCCGACCCGGAAGTCGGATGGTTAATGGATCAGCAAGAGTTCCGCGAAATTGTTGGCCGAGTAATCCAAAGGCTTGATCATAGATACTTGAACGAGTTCCTTGAGCAAACAACTGCGGAATCAATCGCATTGTATTTATTCAAGGAGATTGCAAAAAACCTTTGCTTTAACGAACTGAAACTTGAGTCGGTCAAGGTTTGCAAGACAACCACACAAGCGGAGGTATTAGCATGATCAAATCAAGGTTGGTATATTTAGCCGGACCCATTTACGAGCAGGACGATACCTGCATTCGTTGGCGATCAATGGCGGCTAGGATATTAAAAAAGAAGAACATAATGTCCTTGAAACCCACTGATGCAGACTACCGTGGGAAAGAAACAATTGCGGGAATGGCCGACAGGATCGTTAAAAAGGACAAGGGAGACATCGTTTACTGTGACACGATCTTGGCAAAGTGTGACCATCCGAGCTACGGGACGGCAATGGAGATTATGTTCGCTTGGAGTCTGCAAAAGCAAATTGTCGTAGTGACTAACTCAAAGAGTCCGTGGATTCAATACCATGCCGATCATATTTTTCTAACCTTGGACGAGGCGTTAAAAAACTTCGAGTTCCCTGACTTCGATGCAGGAGTAAGCGAATGATCGTCATGCCATCCAACAACGCCAAAGGCATTGTCCATTATTGGGCAGGTCTTGGTTATCCAGTTGGTTGGTTGTTTACTCCTGAGAACTGCGTAAGGGAACCCGTCAGGTGGATGCCCTATGCAATCGACAACGGACGATTCAGTGTGTGGTCAGCAGGCAAAGAATGGAACGAATTCGATTTCACCAAGATGCTTGATTACTACAACGAAACCTTGCTCAAGCCAAGATGGGTAGTTGTCCCCGACTGCGTGGGTAATCGAGACGAAACCCTGAGAGAATGGGACAAGTGGTATCCGATCCTCAAACAATCATACGACCACACATGGGCATTCTGCGTACAAGACGGGATGACCCCTGCCGATGTTCCATCCGAAGCGGAAGTGGTCTTTGTGGGAGGAACCAAAGAATGGAAACTTAGAAACCTTACAATGTGGACTGAATCCTTTGACCGAGTTCACGTCGGAGCAATCAATTCATTCAAGGTTTTATTGCGATGCCAAGAACTCGGAGTCGAGTCAACCGATGGTACTGGATGGTTCCGTGGACCCAAGATGACAGAGGCATTGGAGAGGTACTTCAAAGTACAATCTGGTGAGATTCAGTTGCCCAAGCAGACTGAGCTTGCACTAGCATAACTACACCACGCTACGATTGCGTTGACCTGTAAGGCGTATTGCCTTACAATCTGTAACGCAATGTTGTCAGCAGCAGATCCCGAACTTCTCTATGTATCCAAGAAGCCCGATATTGCTTACTTGGCTCAGACCTATAAGGAAACCCAATCCGACTTAGGCGAGTGGTTAGACCGCAAGCAACGCGACTACGACGTACGCAATTGCCAATGGGCGGGAAAGAGCGATGACTTTAAGAAGCACGCTTCGCTGAGTTCAACGGGTGAGGTATTTCCTTGGGAGGGAGCTAGTGATAGCGAAATCCGCATGGCAGACGAGATAATCGGATGTAAGGTTTCGATGGTAATGAATGCGGTAAGGCGTGCGCACATTGTGGCTACCCCAACCGAATCGAACGACGTTGAGCGGGCGAGCGTCATAAGCAACTTCCTTCGTTGGCTCATCAACACGAAGATGACAGAGTTCTACTCTGAGATGGAACTTGCCATGAATCATCTCTTTGAGAAGGGGATGACCGTTACTTATGCCTACTACGATCAGCAGGAACTGAAACAACAACAGACCATAAAGCTTGAGGAAATAGCCCAAGTTTTGCCAGCTATTGCGGAAGTCATCCAGGACGGATCGATGGACGATGAGTTGAGTGAAACCCTCAAGGAACAATTCGGAGTATCCAAGACCAAGGGTAGGGCAATGCTCCGAGAGTTACGCAAAGACGGTGAGACTACCGTTCCGGTTACTCGCGAAGTGATTAGCCGCCCCAAGATCAAAGCCCTTGCCCCTGACGAGGATGTGTTTTGGCCGAACTATACCATTGATCCACAGGAAGCACCCTATGTCTTCCATGTTGTAAACATGACACCCGAACAGATTCGGGCAAAGATCAACACTGAGGGATGGGATAAGAACTTTGTCGAGCAGGTAGTTGACCTCGCGAACAATGCCGAGGCCGAGGACAACCTTTACAATATTCGCGAGCAAGACGAATTCGTTCACTCCGATGACCAGTATGTAAAAATCGTTTATTGCTACCAACGCCTTTTGGATGAGGACAATATTCCGGGTATCTACTGCACGATCTTTCATGCCAGTGTGACTGAGACATATGCAAAGCATCAATTGATGGACTATGCTCATGGCAAGTACCCGTTCACGGTTACGACATGGGAGCGTACCTCCAAGCGACTTTATTCGTCCCGTTCAATACCGACTATTGCAGAACCCGATCAACAGGCATTAAAGGTAGAAGTAGACTCAGCAATAGACGCTCAGTCTTTGACTACGCTTCCACCAATCGAGCATCCACTTGGAAGATCCCCAAGTCGGTTTGGACCGGGTGTAAGATTACCTTATCGTACTCCTGGTGAGGTTCGTTTTGCGGATACTCCACGTGGTTCAACGGTAAACGTAGAACTCCGCAGATATATCCAAGAACAAGTAAATCGATACTGCGGAAGGAATGGTCCTGGCGTTGATCCGGTTGAGGCTCAGATGAAGCAACATCATATCATCGACAAGGTATTCAGCCACCTCC
>JAURNO010000320.1 GCA_030830145.1 Verrucomicrobiota bacterium | reverse complement strand
GCGAAGAGTCATGAATTCTTGGTCCCTCTATGTTCGATGGCGTTATCGAACTCTCACTTACAAGAATCGTACGGCCCAAAAAAAAGGCTCCGGACTTGGAAAAGACCAAGTCCGGAGCCCTTGAAATCAATTCCTAGAAATCAAACTTCAAGCCGATTTCAACACTTCTGCCAGGCAGAGGCACAAACTGTTTCAGCAAAGAAGAATGGTTGTAGGCCAATTCGTCGGTCAAATTGTATCCACGGAGGAAAACATGGCCGGCGGCATCTCCTGCACTGAAGTCGTAAGACGCATAAGCGCCAAGCAGAGAATGAGCAGGAGTTGTCTCTTCGTGATGACCTAATTTGTCCTGTTTGAAAGAACGAACAAGATTTGCTCCAAAGTCCAATTTTTCTTGTTGAACCTCAAAACCAAGTCCCAGACGGGTGGCTGGAATTCTCGACAAGTTGCCCCCTTCGGTTTTGTTCTTTCCGCGAAGCAAGTCACCGTAGGCGGACAAAAGAAGGTCCCAACCGGGATTCTCCATGGCCAACCAATCAATCTCAACTTCTATACCTTGGTACTCGGCTTTGATCGATTCGTACTCATGAACGGGAAGTCCTTCCTCACCAGCAGGAAAGCCATCTAAGGCACCAGGATATTTTGTGTCGTTCTTAAGACGACCCTCATCGTCACGCTCTTGAGCCGGATCCGCTTCTTCCAAGAAGACATAGTTGTTGAATCTTGTGTGGAAGGCGGAAAACTGGCCCGTCACCTTACCTGCGGTTTTACGGACAATAATCTCCACTCCTCGAGCAGTTTCCGTTTCGAGGTTCGGATTACCAATTTCATAGGCTTCCGTGGTATGGTGAGGACCATCCGCATAAAGCTCGGCGGTATCGGGGAGCCTTTCGGAATAGCTTAGGTTTCCGCTGATATTCCATAGCTCATTGATGTCGCGAGATATACCCCCGCTGGCACTGAAGGTCGAATCATCACGATCCGCAGTTCCTTGGTAATCGCGGTCTGTCTGTTCTCCACGAACGCCAAAGTTCAAGCTAGTTTCGGCATCCAAGTCATATTCTTCGATCAAAAAGAGGGCAATCTTGCTGGAGTCTTCCCCTTCGATATCTGGGTTGCTGGGGGTAGATAAGGCAGTAGCTGCGGCTGTGGCATCGGACCATGTTTTAGTGAGTCCGGAAAGAATGCTATGATGACCATCAATTTTAAACTCATCAAAGAGCCCGTGGACACCAAAGATTCCACTCAGATCGCCTATCTCATGATCAAAGCCAATTCTTCCTTCATATCCTTCGCGCAAATAGGTGGCATGGGTACCCGAAACATCACTTTCGGTATGTTTGTAATCTCCATAGCCAAAGTTCAATTCAATCCCGTTTAACCAGTCGGAACCGACTACCTCAATCTCGGAACGGAATTCAAAACGATCGCTTTCCATTTGAATGATGGTTTCATCGGCCGCATGCTCTCCGGGAACCCCATAGGTATTTTCATTCCTTGAGAAGCTCACACCGGCGTATCCCGAATCCAGCATGTAGGAACCTCCGAATCCAATCGTGGAACTGTCGCCGTGACTATTTGCAACTGTACTGAATGGTCCACTAATGACACCCGAATGATGATCTTCAGTATAAAAGGAAGGGGCATCATAATCTTCGAAGTCTCTCTTCGATCCATTCACCTGAAAATTCAGTTTACCGGAACTGCCGAAGGCCGTCGCACCATAATTCCAACCCTCATTGACGCTGCTGTAACTCGAAAGCAAGGAGGCTCCAGGTTCGCCGTACGGGGTGGTGGGAATGCTACGGTCAATGACGTTGACCACGCCTCCGATGGCACTACCGCCATAGAGCAGAGCGGAAGCACCGCGCAATACCTCGATGCGGTCGACCATCATGGGATCAACCGGAACGGCATGGTCCTCTGATTGAGCGGATACGTCGAAGGTGTCGGTTCCGTTTTGCAACATGCGTACGCGGAATTTATCCATTCCCCGAATGATCGGACGGTTTGCAACCGGGCCAAAGCTTGTTTGGCTGACACCGGGCGTATTGGACAAAGTTTCGGCGATAGTAGCGCCTTTGGCTTTTTCCAAACTATCGCCGGAAAGAACACTCCAGGATTGGGTTGAATCGGAAACGCTCGGAGAGAGCGGGGAAGACTCGATCACGAGCGGGTCGAGTTCTTCGACTTTCTCGGTTTGAGCTCCTTCCTGACCAAAGGCCATGGAAGAAGATAACAATAGGGTGATAAGTTTTAGTTTCATATTTTGTTGTTTGTGATTGCCCGGATAAAGAAGAATGAGAACGCGGATTCGACAGAGTTTTTCCAGGCGGAGCCGAGTGCGAGTAAGGGAAAGTGTGGGATAAGCTGTGACTCTAACAAGCCACCGTACCCCGAAAAGGATTACTTACGCGAGGAAGGGAGGGCCCCGGGCACCGAATGGGTCATGCTTGCGCAAGACCCAGTTCGAAGGGGACACGAAAAAGCCGGGTTCGCAAACCAGGGCCATCGAAAAGCTTAAGTCAGGCTGGTAATCCCCGGCCAAAAAGCCTTTGGAGAGAAGTAAAACGGGGCAAGGAAGTTCCTCTTCGCTCCTCTCATCCTGATCATCATGCTTGTCATGAGAACCGCAGGAATGATGGCTTCCGCCATGGGAACATCCCTCTTTCCCGTGGAAGACCAAATCATGCAAAGAAGGGCTAACGCTGGAAAGCGAAAGCAGCACGATCAAACAGGCCATGGGCAAGGCCATCACTCGGAAAAGAAACATAAATTCACTACAATGACTTATTGCAACCTAATTGCAATAAGAAACTACAGGTCTACGGACCCGAATAAGTAAAGCAGGCGAACCTCCAATCCCCATCCCTTTTTCGCATAAGAACCTCGGCCTGAAAGTTCTCCGAGTGCTTCTTTCCTCTCTTGTCCGAAACGAAAGCTTTGACTCGGACGGTTACCTTTGCGTTGTCCAGGTTCACTTCGTGAAATTCAAGGTTTTCAAACCGCAAATCAATGGTCTTCGCATATACCCGTAACCGTAGACAAAGTTGCCCCAATTCGTGATTCGTGTACCCACCCGAGAGACGCTTGCGACTCCCTGTCTTGAGAGTAACCTTATCGCAAAACAAATGGACGAAATCATCGAGGATGAGTGCGTCCGTGAGCGGAGAAGATTCATCCGTCTTGGAAACCAAACCCGACAGTTCGTCAAATTGCTCGCGAATACGATCCTCCTCGCTAGGCCAAAACGACCAAAAAACAAGAAAGAGAAGCAAGAGAAAACTTAAGGCTCCGATGATGATTCGCTTGCTCACTGATAGTATTACGAAGAAAACTAACGTCCCAGTACCAAAAACCGAATGCAAATCTCATGAGAACTCCAAGACATGCTCTGACATTACTCGCCTTCTGTGCATTAGCCTTTAAGCCTGCCAACGGCAAAACCGAAGCAAAACTGCCTTCGGATTCCCTCAAACTTGATTCTTCCGACCAAGGCTTCCGATTAAGCAAGGCCGGCAAACCTGTCTTGCTCTACCTGAGCAAACCCTCCGCCGAATCATCTAAACATCCTTCTCATTACTCCAGAAGCGGATATATCCATCCGCTCTTTTCTCCTTCCGGCAAGATCGTCACAGGAGACTATGCCTCGGACCATCCCCATCAGCATGGCCTCTTCTTCGCTTGGACAAAATCCACCTT
>JAURNO010000319.1 GCA_030830145.1 Verrucomicrobiota bacterium | reverse complement strand
TCGCTGCGACGCGGAGACATCATGATCGCCAAGCCCACCAAAGACCCAAAGGGCTTTCGTTGGAAACGTTTTGCCACGGGTTTCCACAATGGTTGCGGGATGCACATCGTGAAACCCGGTCACCTGATCATAAGCCAGATGGCCGAGCTCACCGAAGTGATTGATACCGACGCAGACGGGGTTGCGGACGAATACAACAAATTGGAGACGGGAATCGGTCTGAGCGGAAACTACCATGAAACCAACGCCATCTGCCCGGATGGCAAGGGCGGGTTGTATGTCGCCGGAGGCACCGCTTCGCATAATGGCCCTACCTCAAGCACGCCTTTGGGGAAGTATTCGAAAATCGGACGGATGGGTCGAAATTATTCGGCCGTTCAGTACCGCGGCTGGATCATGCACCGGGCGAAGGATGGCGCGATCACTCCTTTTTCTTCCGGTTACCGCATGCACAACGGCATTGAGTTCGACCCGAAAACCGGAGTCTGGTGCGGGGACAACCAAGGCGATTGGCGGGCAGGTTCTCCGATTTATCACGTAAAGCCGGACTCCTTTGCCGGGCACCCTTCGAGTTTGGTCTGGGACGAACGGATGGCTTCGTTTGGCAACGTTCTGTATTTGCCCCGTATTCTCCTCGACGATTTGTGGAACAAGCCGGCCTTTCACCTTCCTCACGGAATGATCCGGTCCTGTGCCGAACCGGTTTTCGATACGACAAACGGGAAGTTCGGGCCTTTTGCCGGTCAAATGCTGATGTCCGATCAATCGGGCGACCAGATCATCCGGTGCATGCCGGAAAAGGTGGATGGAGCTTTTCAAGGTGCCGCTATCCATTTCTTCAAAGGCAACGGATTGCGAAGAGGAAACAACCGTCTAGCGTTCTCCCCCGAAGGCGACGTTTTGTATATTGGACAAACCGGACGCGGTTGGGGAAGCTTGTCCGAAGGGATTCAGCGAATCCGCTTTACCGGAGAAACTCCCTTTTCCTTGCTTAATTGCAGCCTCACGAAGGAAGGATTCGACCTGACTTTTACGAAACCCGTTGATCCCCAAAGCGTGTCTGCCGAGCAATTCGGAGCGGAACGCTACCGCTACGCCTATGGCTACAAGTACGGTGGCGGAGCAATTGAAAAAACATCCATTGGAACTTCGATTGCTCAGGTCGACGGGGACGATCCCAGGATCGTGCATTTGACCCTCGATGAACTGACCCCGAATCACCTGTACGACCTCAATTTCGGGAAGGTTAAGTCCGCAAAGGGCGAATCGGTACGGAACGGATCGCTCGTTTACACCCTCAATCGATTGCGGCGCCCCGAACCGAAACGACGGATCTCGATCGAAAGCAAAGACGACCGCATCCGAATCGAGGCGAACGGCAAGCTTCTCACTGAGATCCGTACCCAGGGCTTCAGCAATCCGATCTTGTACCCGATCAACAACCCATCGGGCCAAAGCCTGGTACGTGACTGGCCGGTCATCGAGAACGGACGAAAGGGCGAACAGACGGATCATCCGCATCACAAGTCCTTGTTTATCGGGCATCAGCGAATAAACGGAGTGGATTTCTGGCACGAGGGTGGCAATTGCGGAACCACCGAACAAGTGCGGATCATCGAAACGCGCGGCGGCGAAGACCGGGCCCAGCTCCGCACCTTGAACTTATGGAAGGACAGTACTGGAAAGGTCTTGTGCAGCGATACGCGCGAACTTCAGTTTGGCGTGATCGACGGAGCTACCTGCATCGATTTGGAATTGAACATGCATGCCAGTCACGGTGATCTGACCTTCTCGGAATACAAGGACGGTTTCGTCGGTCTGCGGACCCATCCGGATTTGCGTCTTAGCGCAAACCCCGGCAAAGGCGTGAAAGAGGTTTTCGGCAAGGCAGTCAACAGTGAGGGTGTGGAAGGGAAAGCCATTTGGGGTCAACGGGCCAACTGGGTTCATTATTGGGGTAAGGTCGAGGGCAAGGACGCCGGCGTGGCAATCCTTTCCCACCCGTCCAACCCACGCAACCCCTCCTGGTGGCATGCCCGTGATTACGGTTTGATCGCAGTCAACCCGTTTGGTCCGAAACGGAGCAAGGGTGATGGCAAATTGATTTTGCCGGCCGGCCAAACGCTGACTCTTCGCTACCGGTTTCTTTTTCACGGCTTGCCGCAAAAAGATGCTGATCTTCCCCAAAGATACTTAGCCTATTCAAAGAGAAAGCTCGTGCCCCGTACGACCGTCCTTCCCATACCGACGGGGGTGTTGGAAAGTTCCGTCCGGGACGAGGTGATCAAGAATGCCAAGAAGCTCGGTGGGACGGTCCAGTCCGTGGAGCGCTACATTGACGACAAGAAATCCAAACCCGTGAAGGTCATGCCTCACGGTTTGATCGAAGGTGAATTGATTTATGTCGACCGGGGCTTTCTTTTCTCCCGCATACCGGATTCCCTGCGCGGTGCGGATTTGGTCATGACCTACAACAACGACAAAAAGCTGGACCGTTCGAACGCCCGCTACGACGTCACCGTCAAACAGCCTTCCACCTTGCTTGCGTTGGTTGACACGCGCATCGAGAATGATGTTCGGTGGCTGAAGAAAGGTCCCCTGAAATTCAGCAAGACCCCGGACCTCGTCCAGACCGACAGCGATTTTGCCTTTCGTGTTTACAAGGTCAACCTGGCCCCCGGCACCTATAGTCTCGGCCCCCAGACGGGCGGAAGTTTTTACTCGATCGCAGTGCTCAAGAAGTAATTGCCTGCAGACGGCAGATTGCTCTTCGGGAAGCTTCGGGAATTTTGTAGGCGGGGACAGTTCGCCCAATCCCCGCTTTCATCCTTGCCGCTGACTACAACACCTTTTTGTTCCCAGCCCAAGTATAGAAAACCGCCGTGGGCAATCTCCTTGCCACAAATCGAGCGAGCAAACTAGGATGAACGGTTATGAAGCCCTCCATGCTCCTCTTTCTTTTTCCACTGCTAGCCATCGGACAGGTTTCCGTGTCTCCGAATGTCGTGCTCTTCATGGCCGACGACATGGGAATGGGGGACACCTCGGCCTACCAATTCTTCACCAAGAATACGGATGATCAACAGCTCAAGACACCTGCCATACAAAGGCTTGCCGACATGGGCATGCTCTTCACCGATGCTCACACTCCATCCTCGCGTTGCACACCGACCCGTTACGGTTTGCTGACCGGGCGCTATCCTTGGCGGGCCCGCATGAAGCACTGGGTGCTTTTTGGCGTTCAAGGCGATCCCCTGATCGAAAAGGACCGCCCCACCCTCGGCACCCTCTTCCGATCCCAAGGCTATGCCACCGCTTTGGTTGGCAAATGGCATCTCGGCTTACGCTACACCCAGACCAACGGCAAACCGGCCGCGGGCTGGGATGACGCCGATTTGACCAAGGGGATCTTCGACGGTCCGGCGGCCCATGGGTTCGACTTCGCTCGGTTTACTTCCCGATCCCACGGAACTTCCGGACTCGACGCAGGAACCACCGCCCCCAAGAGCGG
>JAURNO010000318.1 GCA_030830145.1 Verrucomicrobiota bacterium | reverse complement strand
CCAACCCCCTCCCCAAGAAAAGACTTCCGGTATCTCCTCTCAGCAAAGCCCCATCATCGAGAAAAATTCCGTTCATCCATTCGACGTAGACGTTTCGGGGTGGAAAGAGCTTCACCTGACCTTAGGAGACGGAGGAAATGGAACCGGGAGCGATCATGGATCCTGGTTTGATCCGGTTCTAGTCAAAAAAGACGGATCGACGATCAAACTGACCGACCTCAAGTGGTCCAAGGCGACTCAGGGGTGGGGCAAAACCCGAATCGGATTCAGCCCGACGGGGGCCAAGCTCGCCCGCAAAGACGGCAAACCCATGAGCACTGGCATCGGAACGCACTCAAAAGGTTCGATAATCTACAAAAAGTTGCCGGGAGACATTGTCCGCTTCAAGTGTACCGCCGGGCTTGCCAGTACGGACCACGGTGGAAAAGTTCGCTTTTACGTGAGCGCGAAGCCAATCAAAAAATTTGCCGGCGGAGGGAAAACCCAAGTCGCCGAAGGCCCGCACGCCACTCCGAACTCTTCATCCATCCTTCCCCATGTTGCCCGACAGGCCTTGGTGGCCCTTGGGGCAGGAACTGCCTGCGTGGATGCCATCGGTACGCCCAATCAAAGCGGTGCCCTCATGGCTTTGCGCTACATGCACACGGAGGAAGCCGTCGACGCGCTCGTCAAGCGATTCGAGAGTACCCTCGAGTCCGATACCAGGCAGCGCATTGCCAGAAGTCTCATTCGGTTGGCCAATATGGAAAAGCCCTATAGGGGTGACACCTGGTGGAGCACCCGGCCCGATACCCGTGGCCCTTACTATTACCCTACGGCTTGGGAAAAAACCGAGGAGATTACGAAAACCTTGGTAAAGGCAGCCAAGCAAAGTGATGCCGCCACCCGCTTCGTCATTGCCGAATTGGCGAAAAAGGACAGGGTCGAGATTCCCGGGTTACCCAAGGCGGAGGCTCCCGTGCTGGCCTCCGCCACCGAGCCTACCGTCGACCTCGACAAGATCATGAACAAACAGGGACAAGTCGGCAAGATGAGCGTGGAGGACCTAACCCTTGCCCTCGATAAAATCAAGGGCAAGCCAGGCAAAGGGCCCGCTCTCTTTGCCTCACAGGGATGCGTAGCCTGCCATGCGCTCAAAAAAGACGAAGTCCAAAAGGGTCCATACCTCGGACAGATCGGTGGCATCATGAACGCCGAACGAATCGCCATGAGCATCATTCGGCCGAATGCGGAGATTTCCCAAGGGTTCAAGACCGTATCCATCACCACCAAGAAGGGAGACGGATACGTTGGTTTCGTGACCAACCGCTTGAGCGACCGGATCGAGATGCGGGACATCGCCGGAAAAGTCACCAGCCTCAAACCCTCCGACATTGCCTCCGAGACCCTACTTCCGATTTCGATGATGCCCGCGGGCCTCGCCAACGGCATGTCACTCGAGGACTTTGCTTCTCTGGTTCATTTCCTCGCCGCCCAGAAGAACTAGGAGAAAAGGAAATCCATGAAGGTATCTCGTTTGGTAGCATTTTCTTGTTTTATTTTAAATTTCGGAATTCTGCTTGCCGCTCAAAATCAACCAAATGTGGTGATCTTATTGGCTGATGATTTAGGGTACAAGGATGTGGGCTGTTACGGTGGTCCCGTTAAAACTCCAGCGATTGATCAATTGGCTAAGGACGGCGTCCGATTTACTGATTTTTATTCTGGCTGTGCGGTCTGTTCACCTTCTCGGGCCACTCTTCTGACGGGTAGGCATCATATCAGAACGGGGGTGTACAGTTGGATTTCGGATGAAGGTCAAAACTCTCACTTGCTTCTTCGGGAACGTACGATTGCGGAAATCTTGAAAGATCGTGGGTATTCCACTGCCCATGTGGGAAAATGGCATTTGGGTTTACCGACCAAGAACCGGTCCAAGCCCACCCCCAGTCATCATGGTTTTGATTATTGGTTTACCACCTGGAATAATGCATCTCCCAGTCATAAAAATCCGAATAATTTTATTCGAAACGGACAGGCGGTCGGACCATTGGAAGGATACTCCTGCCAGTTGGTGGCAGATGAAGCTATTGATTGGTTGGATAATCATCGGCATCCCAAGGCTCCTTTCTTTTTGAATCTTTGGTTCCATGAACCGCATGCTCCAATTGCCGCACCAGATGAGATTGTTTCCACTTATGGTGAACTCAAAGACAAAGCAGCAATTTATTCCGGTACGATTGATAATACGGACCGGGCGATCAATCGAGTGGTTGAGAAACTAAAGACCATGGGCGTCCGCGAGAACACATTGATTATTTATGCATCGGATAATGGGAGCTACCGGGATGAACGGACCGGAAATTTGAGGGGAAGAAAGGGTTCGAACTGGGATGGAGGAATTCGGGTACCAGGTATCTTTTCCTGGCCCGGGGTTATAAGAAAAAATAGCGTAGTTAAAAATCCAGCCGGGCTAGTTGATGTTTTACCTACCCTGTGCGGATTGCTTCATTTGGAAGCACCCCGAGACAGAGTCATTGACGGAGCCGATTTATCCACCTTACTGAGAGGTGAACCTGTCCAATTCAAGCGTCATCAGCCAATGTTCTGGCATCTCCAAAAGTCCCGTCCGATTGTGGCCATGAGAGACGGAGATTTCTCACTGGTGGCCAATCCGGATTATGAAATACCAACTTCAAATATGTTTCAGGAACGCTGGATACCAAGAGTGAAGGATGGAGGGTATAAGGATTTTCAACTATTTGATTTGTCAAAAGATCCGGGTCAGACCCAAAACATTGCTTCCGAATATCCTGAATTACTGAAAAAGTTGAAAGCTAAGTTATTACAGATTAATCAAAGTGTAATGGCGGACGGAACGGACTGGCATCTCCAGTAGTTTAACAAATGAAGCTTGGATTGGTAATTGTTTCCTTAGGGATTTTTATTGGATCAAATTCATTTGCCAAGGAAACAAAATCTTGGACCTTCGTCAGCATTCCCGACTTTCTAAACTTCGACATCGAGTACCCGCAGAAAGGGTGGGAAGACGCCCTCGGGTTCATCGTCGGTTCCATGAAGAAGGAAGACCCGGCCTTCGCCATGGTGGCGGGCGACCTCGTGATGGGGCACTGGGGAACGAAGAAGGAGGAAATCGACAAGTGGGCGGACAAGTATTATCCCGGTTGGGTCCAGCGATTCAAGGATCATCATCTCAAGGTCTATGCCGCCCTCGGTGATCACGAGATCCGGGACAACCCATGGCGCGGAGCGACGGCGGATGCGGTTCCGTTTTACAAGGATGCGTTTCGGCGACACCTCGGGATGCCCATGAATGGGCCGGACCACATGAAAGGGACCGCTTTTTATTGGGTTCACAAAAATGCCCTGTTCGTCTCGGTGGACGTTTTCGAGAAAGGCAAGAGCAACCAGGGTGAGATCGCGGCCGGGGTGACCGGCAAGCAACTCGAGTGGTTCGAAAAAGTCCTCAACGAGCACGGGCCCAAGGCCGACCATATTATCGTCATGGGACATACTCCCATTCTTCGTCCCGTCCGGACCTACAGTTCATCGGGCATGTTGACCGTCCAGGGGCGCGACTCGGATTTTTGGAAATCCATGGTCAGGCATGGCATCGACCTCTACCTTTGCGGCGAGGTGCACGCCGTCACCTGCACCGAACGCGACGGCATCCAGCAAATCGCCCACGGTGGTCTCATCGGACGCACCACCAAGCCCAACTACCTGGTCGTAACGGTGCACAAGGACAGGCTCGAGTTAGACCTCAAGGAAATCGATCTCATTAACGGCAAGGGGCGGCTCTGGCAAAAGGACAAAAGCAAGGGACCATGGGACACCATCACCATCACCGCGGATCGTAAAAAACAAGGCTTCACCTCGATCGGAAAGGTCACCCTAAACAAAGAGGATGGCGACAAGAAGTTCGAAACCCGAACCGGCTTCTTCATCGAGAAGAAGTAAAAATATCATGATTAAATACCTTCTGATGATTCTACTGGCTCTGACGACAGCTGCCATCTGCGATGAAAAGGAAT
>JAURNO010000317.1 GCA_030830145.1 Verrucomicrobiota bacterium | reverse complement strand
GAGCGAGGGCCGGAGGAGTTGATCGGCAAAGGGGGTATCCTGCATGAGGTTAAGCATAGTCAACCCGGTCCCTGGTATGGTGGAGTGCCCGAGCGCGGGTTCGGGGATTACGCGGATGATCCCGTCGATGGCTTCCCGGATGCGCTCGGGGTGTTTCTCGTGCGGAAGGTCGAGCCCTTCGCGGTTGGGCGTGATCCATTGGGCAAGGTGCTGGAGGGCGTAGTCGCGCGGGACTTCCGCTTCGTTGGGATCGAGCAGGATGGAGAGAAAGGTGGGGACGATGCGCTCGGGGGCGATGGCTTGGAGCCGGATTTGCTCCATGATCTCGTTGAGCGTATACCACCATTCTTCGGTGCGGGCAGTGCCCGACCGGTCGGTCAGGTAAGCGTAGAGGGAGTTGACGTCCCCTTCGCTCAAAGTCCGGGCATCGAGCTGGCGTAGTTCGGCAACCAATTGGTCCGGGTTGTTCCGTGGATCACCGAGGTGGGCGAAGCGGTCGGACAGGGGCGTGTGGCCGGGTGCCTGGACGGGGGGCTTGGTTTCGTAAGGCTGAGAGGCCGGGCGGTCGGCGGGCTCGATGGAGCCTGCGGGTTCGCGAATGTTATGCCAGCATAGCAGAGCTAACGCGAGGACGGTAAGGGTGTAGGCGAGTGCGCTTTTCATGGTTTTGAACAAAGAATTGGCAGGTAAATCGAGGGGCCTGTTCAGCGATTGGCGATGAGACGTCCGTTACGGTCAAAGATCCGAATATTGTGGCAAAAGCCCCCGCGCAAACCTTTGGGGATGAGGAAGGATACGGTGTTCACCCCGTTGACGAAATCATCGTGGAAGAGAGTTTTCTTCTTGGTGCCGTCCAGAAAGGTAATCCCGTGCCGGAAGATGATCAGCTCGATCCGCCCGCCTTCGGGGAAGTGGGCAACGACGATGGGGTTGTTCATCACATAGTGGGTGGAGAGTCCGTCCAGGTGAGCGCTTGAGCTGGGTCCGTTCTGAGTGGCGTCGGTGATCGCCAGAACGTTGAGCTCCTTGAACCCTGCAACGGGTCCTTCCGCAGAGGTTCTCGCGAGCAGGCGGACGGGCCCGCACTCGCTGGGGTAGGACTTGAGCTGGAGATGGTTGCCTCGCATGACCCCGGGGTTCTCAAAGCGGATGCCCGGCCCACTCTCGAAGTACAGGCTGGGGGAGACTTTTGAAAGGGGGAAGCGGACGGACAGGGACTTGTTCTGCACGAAATCGAGCGTGGTGGGAGAAAAGTCCGCCTGGAGGACCTTGACGTTGAGAATCGCTTCCTCCCCAGAACGGGTCGCCCGGATGAGACGCTGCCCGGATTGCTCGAAGGTGAATATGCGCTCGCCGTCCTGGGCGAAGGCGTGGACTTGCCCATCGGGAAGCTCGAGGGTTCCGTTGGCTTCGCCGGTCAGGATGACGGAGTCTCCACGACGTACGCGCAGGGTGGTCCCGGCGAGCTCGAATGGATCGGTTCGCGCCCAGGCGATCGAGCCGGTCTGAACCAGGCTCTGTTCGAACCCGACCTCGTAGGGCGTGCCTCCGGCGGGTGCGTCGACCTGAAGGGGCAGGTTGGCGTACCAATGGGCATGGTCGCGACCGGGGGCGACCTGCCCGCCGTTGAAGGTGACGAATCCGGAATCGCGGGCCGTTCCCTCCAGAAAGGCGGGGGATACCCGGGAGCTCGCGGGGGCGAGGGAAAGCTGGTTGTCCTGCCCGAGCAGGTTGACGATCCAGTCGGGCTGGCCGTCCCCGTCAAGATCCCCTCCTTCGGGCCGGAGCACGCACACGGAGTCCACGGAGAAGGATTGACTGAGGAACATGTTGCGGATTCGCACCCGCATTTCGTGCCGGCCGGCCGAGAGGTAGGTGGTGACGGCCCGGATGGATCGCTTGCGGTTGCTGGTGTAGGTAAGCCCGTAGCGCCCGAGGAAACATTCGTTCACGAAGAACTCGGCCTCGAGCGGCTTGTGGAGGGAGAGGTCGCCGACGAAACTGGTCTGGATCTCAAGGACATGAAAACCGGCTTGTCCGAGGTCGAAGTCGAGGGCGAATTCTCCCCGGAAGGCGCTCGGTACGAGACCACGCGTGGTAAGGCTCCATTCGTTCCCATCCCCGATGTTGCGGGCTTGCGCGAGCTCGAGGTCGGAAACGAGGTGCTCGCTGATCGCGTCACTGATCTTGGGGTCGGTCAGGTAGGAATGAACTTCTTCCCCATCGCTCAGGCCATCCCCGTCGGTATCGGCGGAGGAGGGATCGGTTCCGAGCATGTATTCGTCGCGGTTGAGCAGGCCGTCGAGGTCGAAGTCCCCGAATTCCCCTTCGCGGGCCCGGTCCTTGAGTCCGTTGTCAATGAGGGAGAGCCCGTGGGCCGCTTCCCAGCAGTCGGGCAGGGAGTCATCGTCCTGATCGTTGGCGGGATGGGGCAGGGTGCCGAAGAGATCAGCGGGGACTGGTTCCCTGTCCTTGCCGGGGGGAGCCCAGGCAAGTGAGACGTGGGGAAATCCCCCGTGCCCGTGCTGGGCGATGATCTCCACGAGGTATTTGCGGCCGGCCTGAAGCTCGATCTCCCCGCTGCGTTGCGTGGTAAAGACGTCCCAAAGATTCCTTGAACGATACTGAATGCCGTGCCCGGTCCCGAGGTTGGGGGAGAGTCGGGCATGGAGGTGCTTGCGGAAGGGGGTGTCGTCCTCGGAAATCCAGAGCTGGGCGGAGGTGCGGGCGCTCAGCCAAAAGCGGTGAGGGCCACTGGCGGTCGGAGTGAAGTGAGCTCGCAGGCGATGTCCGCTGTAACTCGAGTAGTCCTTGACCTGATCGACGGCACTCATGGTCCTTTTCGTAGGTTCCCCGTAGAAATCGTCCGATTGGCGAAGGTCTTCCACGGTGTAATGATAGATGCGGTTCCAGGTGTCGTGAACGAAATGGCCGGTTTGCAGGTTGAACGCGAAGGGATCGGTCCCGAGCCGGGATTCGTCCGCATTGCTCAGCAGATCGGAGTCGGGATCGGCCAACCGGCTGAATTCGCCGGTCTGCCCGGGATCCTCAGGATCGAAGCCATGAATTCGTTCCCAATTATCGGGCAAATCGTCGTGATCCAAGTCGGAGGCTTCGCCGGCGTAGGGTGTCAGGAGCTCGGTCGGGATGAGGCAGAACTCTCCGGTTTGCCCGGTCTCGGGATCGTATGGAGCCCATTGGACGGTAATGTGATCCCTGCCCCAGCCTTGCTTGTGCAGGACCTCAAGGTAGCGCCCGAAGCCGGCTTCGAGGTAAACGGGGGCGCTGGTCTGGGTACGGTAGCGGTTCCATTGGTTGGGATGGGTCCACCCGGAAACCGAGGCGAGAACGGTCCGCCCGTCGAACTTGCTCGGGCTGTTCGAGAGAGAGAGCTTGCAATGATCGTCGCCTGCGATGCGGAAGACCCGGTAGGCAGACTGGGCAGGGGTGAGCACGCCTTCCATGCGTTGACCGTAGTTATTGCCGAAACGGGGGGACTTGAGAGTTTCGAGTGCGATGAATTCGTTGGGAGCGTGCGGAAAGCGCGGGTGCTTGAGGAGATCCTTCAATGCTCCGTTACGGATTCCGTACCAGCGGCTGACAAGGACTCCGTGGGCAGGCAGGTGAGCCCCGCCGGCTTCCTCGACGTAGGCGGTGAGAAGATTTGCGGGGATGAGCGAGAATTCGCCGGTTTGGCCCGTTTCGGGATCGTACGGAGCCCACTGAACGGTAACGTGGTCACCGCCCCAGGCTTCCTTGTGCAGGACCTCGAGGTAGCGTCCGACACCGGCTTCGAGGTAGACCGGTGAGCTGGTCTGGGTCGGGTAGCGGTTCCATTGACCGGGCCGGGTCCACCCGGGAACCGAGGCAATCACGGACTTGTTGAGATATGGCCCGGAGTCGCCCGTGAGAACGAGGTTGCATTGGTTGTCACCGGCAATGCGGAAAACCAGATGGCCCGATTGCACGACCCTAAGCACGGCCCGCAAGCGTTGCCCGTAGGAATCCCCCGAGCGGGGAGTGGAGAAGGTTTCGATGACAGCGGTCGAGCTGGGTGATTGCGGGTAAGCCGGGCTTTGTATGAGGTTGACGACGCTGTGTCCTCTGACGTCTTCCCATCGTTCGACGGTGACGGCGCCTTGGAGCATTGGGCCAAACAAAGAACCGAGGACAAGGCATCCTGCAGAAAGGAGCCAGACGGGAAGGTTTTTTCGAATGATCGAAAGTGATGCAGAAGGACGGTGAGGGGACGCAGGTAGGCGCATGGGGAATAGGTTTCAAAGGAGGATGGAGGTGCGCCCGGACTGTCCGTACGCAAAAAAGTCTGCTTACCTGAGAGATCACAGATGCATTGTCAAATAAAAACAGCATTTAGTGTAATATTTGATCGTTTTTCCGTATATTCCTCGTTCTGAACGAATAAGGTAGGTGACGGGGGAGGGTTTGGAGGCAATTCGTATTTCTGGGCAATGAGGATTCTTTTTGTTGATTTTCGCTCAAAGCCCGTTAGAAATAATTACAAGTTTGGGGGAGTCCGTAGGCGATGGACTGAGAGGCAAGTGCGATCCACATGTTACCCTTCGAACCTGATGCGATTTCCATCGCCGTAGGGAAAACTTGAGGTTTGTGAGAGCTTCGACGATCTCCGGCATAACCGTTTAAACAAAGCCATGATAAAAAAAGTCGAAGACAAACAAGAAGAAGAAAAACACGGGTCCTTTGCCAATTCTAGCAAAGTATTTCTCAAGGGCAGTCGCCCTGACTTGGCCGTTCCCATGCGCGAGATTTCCGTTTCGGACACTAATCTTCCCGATGGTTCGACTGAGGCGAACGAACCTGTTCGGGTTTACGATACTTCGGGGCCCTGGGGAGATCCAAACTTTCATGGTGATCACGATCGTGGTTTACCCACACTAAGAGCCGGATGGATCAAAGAGCGCGAAGACGTCGAGGAGGTCGAAGGCAGAACGATTCTTCCTATGGACAACGGTTATCTTTCCGAGAAACATGCTGATCGCTCTGACCAACGTACGGGGGAGTTGCCGGATTTCGATCGTTCCGAACTTTCCGTCCTCCGGGCCTGCAAGGGGAAAACAGTAACCCAGTTGCATTATGCCAGACAGGGGATCGTGACCCCAGAGATGGAATTCGTGGCGATCCGCGAGAATATGAAGTTGCAGGCTCTTTCCGAAAAGCTCGAGACTTCCCCCGATGAGGTGAGGAATTCACTCAATCACCAACATGCAGGGGAATCTTTCGGGGCTTCTATCCCAACTGAGATTACACCTGAATTCGTTCGGGATGAAGTGGCCCGGGGACGAGCGATTATTCCGGCCAATATCAATCATCCGGAGTTAGAACCGATGGCGATTGGTCGAAACTTTCTCGTTAAGATAAACGCCAATATCGGGAACTCTGCCGTGGCATCTTCCATCGAGGAGGAAGTGGAGAAGATGCGTTGGGCGACCAAATGGGGTGCCGATACGTTGATGGATTTGTCTACTGGGAAGAATATTCACCGCACCCGTGAATGGATCATTCGCAATTGTCCAGTCCCGGTCGGTACGGTTCCTATTTACCAAGCTCTTGAAAAAGTGAACGGCAAGCCGGAGGACCTGAACTGGGATATTTTCAGGGATACGTTGATTGAACAAGCGGAACAGGGAGTCGATTATTTTACTATTCATGCGGGTGTACTCTTACGATATGTTCCAATGACAAGTCGCCGGATGACAGGAATCGTTAGTCGGGGTGGGTCAATCATGGCAAAGTGGTGTCTGGCCCACCATAAAGAAAATTTTCTTTATGAGAAGTGGGACGAAATTTGTGAGATTATGGCTGCCTATGATGTTTCTTTTTCCATTGGGGATGGTTTACGTCCGGGATCGATTGCAGACGCTAACGATGAGGCTCAGTTTGCCGAACTCAAGACGCAAGGCGGATTGACTACGCGTGCTTGGGAGCATGGAGTCCAAGTAATGAACGAGGGCCCTGGCCACGTTCCCATGCACATGATCAAGGAAAACATGGAGAAACAGATCGAGTGGTGTCACGAGGCTCCCTTTTATACACTCGGTCCTTTGACCACGGACGTGGCTCCGGGGTACGATCATATTACCAGTGGGATCGGAGCGGCCATGATCGGGTGGTACGGATGCGCCATGCTTTGTTACGTCACGCCAAAGGAACACCTGGGTCTTCCTGATCGGGAAGACGTCAGGGAGGGTGTCATTACTTACAAGTTAGCGGCTCATGCCGCTGATTTGGCCAAGGGACATCCTGCCGCTCAGTTCCGTGACAATGCACTGTCCAAGGCTCGATTCGAGTTTCGTTGGGAAGATCAGTTCAATTTATCGCTTGATCCGGAAAAAGCACGTGAGTTTCACGATCAAACCCTTCCTCAGGAGGGGGCTAAGACGGCTCATTTTTGCTCGATGTGCGGTCCTCATTTCTGTTCGATGAAGATTTCCGAAGATGTTCGTCAATACGCCCGCGAAAACGGATACGATGAGTCCGAGGATGCCCTCGAAGCGGGTATGGCGGAAAAGGCCAAGGAATTCGTTGAGGCGGGGGCAGAAATCTACTCGCAGGAGGGAAAAGATTGAAGGTTCTTTTGAACGACGAAACCAGAGAGCTGAATGGAAAGGCTACTGTTGGTTCGCTCCTTGAAGAAATTGAATTGACCGACTTGGCCGGTTGGGCAGTGGCAGTGAACGAGCAGGTGATCGCTAAAGACGAAACGCTTGATTACGAGCTTACCGAGGGGGATCGGGTGATCCTGATTCAAGCGACCCAAGGCGGATGAATAAGACATTGCCCATGATGGTTTTAATTTCCTCTCCGCGAATGAGGAGCGGGGAGGCGGGCGATTTGGAGGAAATGTTCGATTTGGGTTTGGAGCGCCTTCATTTGCGCAAGCCCGACCACATAGCCAAAGACATATCGAAGATCTTGGACAAGTTACCCGAGAAGTATCTCAGGAAGATTGTCCTGCATCGCGTTCCCGAGTTACTGGATAAATATCCCCTTGCGGGCTATCATCATATGTCAAAGGAGAAACCTCGCGAAGTTTCGGGTTCTTGCAGCCGTTCTTTTCATAAGATTTCCAATCTTCGTGAAAGTAAGGAGAAACTGGATTACTCGTTCTTTGGACCGGTTTACCATTCGATTTCCAAGCAAGGATATGGTCCGAAGGTATCAATCGAGTCGATTCGGGAATATTTTTCCTCGGGAAATCGTTCTCCGGTTTTTGCCTTGGGAGGGATTCGAAGAAATAAGGTGAAGAATTTACTCGAAATCGGTTTTTCGGGTGTTGCTTTGCTTGGAGCGGTATGGGGAAGGAAGGATCCCATTCATGCCCTGGAAGGTTTTATGAAAGTTCGTGACTCGATTCTTGTCGATTACAAAGCCAGAATGGAAAAGCCTTCGAAAAAGAAGATCAGGGAAATGCCTCCGTCTTTGGTTTCTTTGAGCAAGTGAATGTAGGCTTCCAAGCGTTTTCCACGCTCCTTGCTCTGACAAGGGATGACCCCTGCGTCTCTCACCTTCGCCAGGTTGAGATCATGCTCGAGAACGGGGTGAGGTTCATACAGTTCAGAAGTAAGTCGCTCGTCGGAGTAACTTTACTTGAGCAGGTCAGGCTTTCAGTTGATATGGCCCGCCAAGTCGGTGCGGTTCTGATCGTCAACGATCGCCCTGAAGTTGCCGAGCGGTCCGGAGCTCATGGGGTGCATCTTGGAATGGAAGATGGTTCGCCAAGTCGAGCTTGCGAATTGATGGGAGATCTTGCCATTGTCGGTCGTACGGTCCATTCCCTCGAGGAGGCGCGTCAGGTCCAGGAGGAGGGAGGGTGCGGATACGTAGGGCTCGGACCCTTTCGTTCATCGAAAACAAAGCCCGGGTTACGGCCTGTTCTCGAATATCCGGATTTTTCCGAAATTAAGACCGTTCTTGACCCGATTCCAATTTATTTGATTGGCGGACTCGGGCTTTCAGACTTCAAATTGATCGACGATTTGGGGGTTGCCGGGTTGGCGGTTTGTTCGGCTTTGTCCGAAGAGGGTAGCTTTGGAGCAAATTTGAAAGCATTCGTGAACAGGTCGAAAGCATACGAAAAGGAGGAGGTGGAATCATGAGCAAACTGTTAGACCATCTGTTACTCGGTGGAGAATCCTTTCAATCGAGGCTTTTCGTGGGTACGGGGAAGTTCTCTTCCGGCGATGCCCTCCGCGGGGCGGTTGATTCAAGTGGTTCGCAAATGGTTACGGTTGCCATGAAGCGGGCTAATCCCGACTCTGATGACGACTCCATACTCGACTACATCGACACCGGCAAGGTGAAGCTTCTTCCCAATACTTCCGGAGTTCGGGATGCAAAAGAAGCGGTCTTCGTTGCTCGGATGGCGAGAGAGGCTTTAGGTACGAATTGGTTGAAGTTGGAGATTCATCCCGATCCCAAGTACTTGATGCCGGATCCTGTGGAAACCCTCGAAGCGACTAAGGCACTATCCGCCGAAGGGTTCGTCGTTCTTCCTTATTGCCATGCTGATCCTGTGCTTTGCAAAAAGCTGGAAGAGGCCGGAGCGGCCGCCGTCATGCCTCTGGGTTCTCCGATCGGCAGCAACAAAGGTCTCGAAAGCAGAGAGTTCTTGAAGATCATAATCGAACAAGCGGAGGTCCCGGTTGTAGTTGACGCAGGGATCGGGTCACCTTCGCAGGCAGCGGAGGCGATGGAGATGGGGGCGGATGCCGTTCTTGTGAATACGGCTTTGGCCGTGTCCCAGGACCCAACGGCCATGGGGGAAGCTTTTTCCTTAGGCGTGATGGCGGGCAGGCAGGCCTATCTAGCCGGCTTGGGGGAAGTTTCCGGGCTTGCCCGAGCGACCTCCCCTTTGACTGCTTTTCTTGACAAGGGAGACTAACAATGGGGATGATTCATTCTAGTTTTACCGAACTTTTTCGTGAACAGGACTGGGGCCGGGTCACTCGCTTGATAAAGGATGCGGGTTGCGCGGAGGTTGAGAGGGCCTTGGCAAGAGGAGGTCGTGGTGGAATTGCTGACTTTGCCGCTTTGTTATCCCAGTGTGCAGTCGACAAATATCTTGAAGCCATGGCCCGATTAAGCCAGCAGGTCACTCGTAGGCGCTTCGGTAACGTTATTCGACTTTTTGCTCCGCTTTACCTGTCCAACGAGTGTAACAATATCTGCGATTATTGCGGGTTCAGCCTTGGGAACGATATACCGAGAAAGACATTGAGTACCGTGGAGATCCTAAAGGAAGCAGGTATTCTTAAAAAACAAGGTTTTGAGCATGTTTTACTCGTTACGGGCGAATCGAGCGCGAAGGTGGGCGTAGACTATCTTGCCGAGGCTCTGCGTACCTTGCGCCCCCATTTTTCCAACTTGTCCATCGAAGCTCAACCCCTCAAAAAGAAAGAATACGAGCAACTGATTCAGGAGGGTTTGCATGCAGTTATGGTTTATCAGGAAACCTATGAGACTGAGAGTTATGCCGCTCACCACCTCAAGGGTAAAAAAAGGAATTTCGAATGGAGATTGGAGACGCCGGACCGACTCGGGCGAGCGGGGGTCAATAAAATCGGACTTGGTTGTCTGTTCGGTTTGACGAAAGATTGGAGGACGGATGCCTATTTTGCCGGTTTGCATTTGGATTATTTGGAAAAGAAATATTGGAAGACCACTTATTCCATGTCTTTTCCGCGCATCCGTCCGTTCGAAGGAGAGGGGATGCCGATGGCGGATCTCTCCGATCGCGACCTTGTTCAGCTTTTTTGTGCCTTTCGGATTTTCAAAGAGGAAATTGAATTGACCCTCTCGACCAGAGAAAGCCCCACTTTACGCGAAAATTTGCTTCCTCTTGGAGTGACTACGATGAGTGCCGGTTCAAAAACGAATCCGGGTGGTTATGCTGGCGAAGAGGATTCCCTTGAGCAGTTTTCAACCTCCGACGAGCGGCCTGCTTCCGAGGTGCGCGCTATGCTCAGGAATGAGGGGTACGATCCGGTCTGGAAGGATTGGGATCCTTCTTACGATCTCGTTCGTGCCCCTGCGGATGAGGGTGTGGAATTAGTAACGGAGGGACGGGGAGACGCCCTTTCTCTTGCCGGATAGGTCCACTGCTTTTTCGATGAGTTTTTCCACTGAAGAGGTCAAGCAATACCAACGGCATTTGTCCTTGCCTGGTTTCGGGAAGGAGGCTCAGGGAAAACTCAAGGACGCTTCGGTATTGGTAGTCGGGGCAGGCGGTTTGGGTTGCCCTGTTTTACAGTACCTGGTGGCGGCTGGCGTTGGGAGAATTGGGATTGTCGATGACGATCAGGTGTCCGCTTCCAACTTGCAACGACAGGTTCTATACACGCATGACGATATCGGGCAGTCAAAGGCCGAGGTTGCGGCGAGTCGCTTGGCCAAACTCAATCCTTACGTCGAAATCGTTCCCTTCGCAATCCGCATTACACGGGGCAATGCTAAGGAAACACTCGAGGGGTACGATATCGTCGTGGATGGTACGGATTCCTTTGATTCCCGTTACTTGATCAATGATGCCTGCGTCCTTTTCGACAAAATCCTCATCTACGGCGCAATTCATCAATTCGAAGGTCAAGTCAGCGTTTTTAACCTGAGGGGTGGACCGACCTATCGTTGTCTTTTTCCCGAACCACCCGCTGCCGGTGTGGTTCCGAATTGCTCTGAGGTTGGCGTGGTCGGAGTTCTCCCCGGAGTCATCGGATGCATGCAGGCGCTGGAGGCAATCAAAGTGATTACCGGATTGGGGAAATCGTTGAGTGGCAAACTTCTTCTTTATGATGCCTTGGGCAATAAGACGAGAACGCTCGCTTTGTCGCCTGACCCGAAAAGCCGGAAAATCAGCGGATTACCCGAAGAAACTTCCGTTTGCGAGACGGTAGGACCGGAGGAAGACGTCGTGATCGAAGAGATCGAACCCGTTGAGCTTCTCCGGATGATGAAGGTAAAACCGGATCTTTTGTTGCTCGATGTGCGTGAGGATTGGGAGCGCCAACTGTCCCGCATAGATCCGTCCGCTCATTGTCCGGTCGGTCATTTTGCTCAACCAGAGGGACCTTCTTTGCCCGATGATTTTCGGCCTGATCGAGAAATGGTCGTCTACTGCAAGGCGGGGGTTCGGAGCATGATGGCATGCCGGGCTTTGGTGGAAATGGGGTACCGCAAGCTATACAATTTGAGTGGAGGGATGATTCGGTGGAGCGAGGACGTCGGGGTGCCTCCTCCGGTCGGCTAGTTGAAATGCCTCGTATTCTCTTGATAGGAGGTTCCGATAGCTCAGGAGGAGCCGGCGTATTTGCGGACGTTAAAACTTGCCATGACCTTGGTTGCGAAGCATCCGTGGCGGTGACCGCAGTGACTGCCCAAAATTCTCGCAAACATTATCATTCGCACGTCCTGCCCGAGCATACTCTGAAAAGCCAATTGTTTGCCGTTGGTGACTCCGCGGTAGATGCCGTCAAGATCGGAATGTTGCCAAACCTCGAATCGATCGAAGTGGTTCGCGATTTTCTACTCGCTCATTCCTTTGGAAAAGTCGTTTTGGATCCAGTCTTCTCAAGTTCTTCGGGTGGAAGTCTTTCAACGGAGGAGGGAATTGCGTCCCTGGATCATTGCCTTTTCCCCTGCGTCGACTTGATTACGCCCAATCTTTTCGAGGCGACCCGTTTGGTCAAACAAGCGGGCTTGCGAGCCGACAGTCAGGAAGAGTTGGCTGCATCTTGCCTCGAACTTGCGGCGAATGCGGTGCTGATCAAGGGAGGGCATTATTCCGGCGAGACATGCACGGACTTGTTGGTTACCGACGATGAACAGAGCCATTCTTTTTCCCGCAAGCGGATTCCCGGTGGATCAAAAGTGAGAGGGACGGGTTGCCGTTTGGCTAGTGCAATCACTTGTTTTCTGGCAAGAGGCAGCGAATTGAAAGAGGCGGTAGGCCAGGCTTGCGAATATTTGGCCAGTTATATTGCAGGCCAAATTGGGTCCGCTTAGCGGCCAAGAGCTTTTCGGATCAGTTCCTCCGTACTTGCTCTTTTCCCCAAGGCATCCGCTGCCTTGCGTATAGCTTGATCTGCGTCGGTTGCCTTGTATCCAAGCGTAAGCAAGGCCGAAAGAGCGTCTTGGTATGGCCCGAGGTTATTGATTACTTCGGTTTCAGGGTCCGCTGAACCGGTAGAGGATGAAGGGGGTGGCTCCAAGTTCGTTCCCTTCGGTAAAACCTTGTCCTTGAGTTCGACCACGATTCGTTCCGCAGTCTTCTTCCCTAGGCCTTGGGCTTTGGAAAGCATACCGACGTCACCGCTGGCGATGGAAGTCTTGAGGGTCGGAAGAGAGAGGGAGCCGAGCAGGTTGAGTGCGATCTTTGGACCGATGCCCGATACTTTGTCTACGATCATACGGAAGAAGTCTTTCGATTCGCGGTCGATAAAGCCATAGAGGGTTTGGGCATCCTCACGGTATACAGCTTGGGTGTAGAGCTTGATTTCCCGTCCGAGTGCAGGCAGTTTTTCCGAGGTGGTGAGAGGAATATGTACTTCGTAGCCAATTCCTCCAACTTGAATGATGGCAAGGTTGAGTTGGCACTCGATTAGGTCTCCTTCGATAAAAGCAATCATGGTTCGATTTTCTTGATCAGGTCTGCAGACCCAGTACGTCCTGCATGGAGTAAAGTCCCGGGGTTTGTCCCACCACCCATTTGGCTGCTTTGAGAGCGCCGGCTGCGAAAATCACTCGGTCCGTCGCACGGTGAGTCAGTTCGATCCGCTCGCCTATTCCGGCAAACATTACTGTGTGTTCACCCACGACGTCTCCACCGCGTAAGGCGTGAGACCCGATTTCGTCATCTTTTCTTTCTCCCACCATTCCCGATCGGCCGTGGGAAACTTGCTTTTCGCTTAGTTTTCTAGAGTCCTTGAGTATTTCGAGCAGGCGGTCCGCAGTACCGCTCGGTGAATCCTTTTTCAAGCGATGGTGCATCTCGATTACTTCGGGGTCGAAGCCGGAGTTGGCATCGAGAACCCTGGACGCTTGCTCGGTGAGGTAAAAGAGAAGGTTGACCCCAGTGGAGAAGTTACCCGCCCAAACCATGGGGATTCTAGAGGCTATTTTTTCAATGGCTTCACGGTCGGCAGGGTCATGTCCGGTTGTCCCGATCACCATGGGCTTGCCGTTCTTTGCGGCAAGTTCGGCAAGTGGTCGGGTGGCATCGCGAAGGGAAAAGTCGATTACCAATTCACATTCGGCGATCCATTCTGCGGGATCGTCTCCGAGGTCGACCGGATGAGTGATCTCGCAACCATGTTCACCCGCAATTGAGCAGATAGCTTGTCCCATTCTGCCTTTTGCACCGCTGAGTAAAATTTTGAGTGACATATAAAAGCCGTTTAGGTGTTCAGGGTATTCGCTATTTTTTCCAAAAGTTTGGAGTTTTGCGAAGAAGGAGGCGTAAGTGGAAGCCGAGTCTCGGAAGATGAGATAGCCCCTTTTAGGTGGAGCAGGGTTTTTACGGGTACGGGGTTTGGTTCACAAAACAGATCGTTGAAAAACTGATAGTGCTCGAGATGAATATTCCGTGCCGCTTGGTAGTTGTCTTGGAGAGCCAATTGGACCAAATTGCCGACTACAGCTGGAATAATATTCGAGGCTACGCTTATTACTCCTTTGGCTCCACAAGCCATGAAGGGGAGGGTGAGTCCGTCATCTCCGGACAGCGTTACGAATTCATCTCCCAGAGCACAGACTGTTTCTGAAACTTTGGAGGAACGACCACCCGCCTCCTTGAGTGCGCAAACATGCGGGTACTTCTCATGCAGTTGCTTAACCGTATCAGTGGAGATCTCGATCCCGCAACGCGAGGGAATTGAATACAGGACGATGGGCTTGTCCGTTACCTCGGCAAGGGCCCCATAGTGAGCGAGAAGTCCGTCCTGACTGGGTTTGTTGTAATAGGGGGCGACGAGCAGAAAACCGTCGACTCCAGCCTTTTCGGCTTCCTTGGTCAGGTGAATGGCTTCCTCGGTGGAGTTTGCTCCGGTTCCTGCGATTACGGGGATTTTCCCTGCTACCTGTTCCACCGTTTCCCGTATCACCTGAAGGTGTTCCTTTTTGGATAGGGTGGGGGATTCACCAGTTGTTCCACAGGGGACGACCCCGGAAATCCCCGAGTCCAATTGTCCGGCCACGAGTCTCTCGAGGTCGGAATAGGAGACGGTCCCGTCTTTCATAGGTGTGATCAGAGCAGTGTGAGCTCCGTGAAGTAGATTCTTGTCCATTTTGAATTATTATGTGAGAAAGGTTGTTCCCGCGTTTATTTCTCTTGTCCTTTCTCGACAGGAAAATTTGAGTGGTCAACTTTTTAATGGTGGAAACACAAAGGATTCGTAATTTTTGTATTATCGCTCATGTCGATCATGGCAAGACAACCTTGTCCGATCGATTGCTCGAGCGTACTCGCACGGTCATGGCCAGAGAGATGAAAGAGCAACTGCTCGATTCCATGGATTTGGAGCGCGAGCGGGGCATCACGATCAAATGTCATCCGGTCTCAATGACCTATTCCGCCCAAGACGGAAACGATTACTTGTTCAATTTGATCGATACGCCGGGTCATGTTGATTTTTCTTATGAGGTGTCCAGGAGCTTGGCCGCTTGCGAAGGTGCTCTGCTTTTGGTCGATGCATCTCAGGGAGTCGAAGCCCAAACCCTGGCCAACGCCCAGTTGGCGGATGCTCAAGGGTTGGAAATTATTCCCGTAATCAACAAAGTCGATTTG
>JAURNO010000316.1 GCA_030830145.1 Verrucomicrobiota bacterium | reverse complement strand
GCCGACAGTCGAAGCGACCAAGGCCTTCCTTGCCGACCAAGACCCTGCCAAACGAGACAAGCTGATCGATCACTTGCTCGACAGTCCGGAATACGCCGAGTTCTTTGCCAACAAGTGGTCGGCCTTGCTACGCAACAAAAGGACCAAGACCTCTTACCAACGCGGTAATTATGCCTTTCATGGATGGATCAGAGACAGCTTGGATCAAAACAAGCCCTATGATCAATTCGTTCGGGAAGTGGTTGCCGCCTCCGGGGAGGTCGAGCAGCATCCTCCTGTCGCATGGTATCGAGAGGTCAAGACCGTACAGAATCAACTCGAGGATGTCTCCCAGTTGTTTCTCGGCACCCGTATCCAGTGCGCCCAGTGCCATCACCATCCTTTCGAGAAGTGGAGTCAGGAGGACTATTACAAGCTTTCGGCCTTCTTTTCCCAAGTCGGGCGGGAAAAGACCCGTTTTCCGGATGAGGATATGATTTTTCACAAGCGGGGCGCGGCCAAGGCAACCAACAAGAAAAACAACAAACCCGTACAGCCCGCAGGCTTGGGAGCCGAATCCCCCGAACTCATGGTGGATGACGACCCCAGGCATGCCCTGGTCGACTGGATGTCCAAGAAGAACAACCCATTCTTCGCCCATACTCTGGTCAACCGCTATTGGAAGCATTTTTTCGGCCGCGGACTGGTTGATCCCGAGGACGACATGAGGGAGACCAACCCATCGGTCAACCCACAGCTCCTGGAGGAACTGGCCTCTTCGTTCGTCGCCAACAACTTCGACATGAAGCAACTGATCCGAGACATTACCAAGTCGAAAACCTATCAGCTCAGCTCCATTCCCAATGACTACAATGTCAAGGACAAGCACAACTTTGCCCGGCATTATCCGCAGCGTCTTCAGGCGGAGGTTTTACTCGACTCGATTGACGACCTGACCGAGGTTCGGACGGGTTTCAGCGGATTGCCCCCCGGCACCCGGGCGACCATGCTTCCGGACAACAGCTACAACAACGGCAGTTATTTCCTGTCCGTTTTCGGCCGACCGGACAATGCGAGCGCCTGCGAGTGCGAACGCTCGGGAGATGCCAGCCTTGCCCAAAGCCTGCACCTGATCAATTCTAAGGATATCCAAAGCAAGCTTTCAAACAGCGCCGGAAGAGCTCAGAAGTTGTCCAAGGACAAGGAGCGTACCGATGCCCAGAAAATCGAGGAGCTCTATTACGTCGCCTTTGCCCGTCCGCCCAAGGACGAGGAATTGAATCTTGCTCTCCAATACCTTTCCCGCCAAGTCGAGAACGACAAAGGGGAAAAGACCCCTGCGGACAAAGGTAAGTCCTACGAGGATATTGTTTGGGCTCTCTTCAATACCAAGGAATTTCTATTTAACCTTTAGTGGAACAAGTTCACTTGTTTTGTCTTTGGAGGAAACCTTTCCGTTCACCTGCCTGATCATGTCTTTGCGTTTAACTCTTTGTAAATATTTTGTAATACTCCTTTGCTCCTTCGGTCTTTGTCCGGGGAATCAACTTCCTTCGGCCTCACTTGAGTCGGTCTATCCGCCTTCCGCAACTCGGGGTGTCCAGACCGAACTTACGATCAAGGGGAAATACCTGGAGAATGCCTTGGTCCTGCAGTTTTCCGATCCGTCTCTGAAGGCCGCCCCGAAAAAAGATGAAAACGGTGAGGTCGTACCCAACGTCTTTACCCTGGACGTACCCAAGGGCCTTGCCCTCGGGCGATACTCGGTTGCAGTGGGGGGTGGTAAATTCGGTCTTTCCAACGAGAAATCCTTCGTGGTGAACGATCTACCCGAACTCTCCTTGAGTGAATTGGCCGAATCGATGGACTCTGCGAAGGAGATCGAGCTTGGGTACACCGTGATCGGATTCCCCAAAGCCTCCCGTTACGGGTGGATGCGGGTAAAGCTCAAAGCGGGGCAAAAGGTCGTGATTGAGTCCGAGGGCTCTCATATCGACTCGAAATTTTCACCCTGCCTGGCGGTCTTCGATCAATCGGGGCGCAAATTGAAATCCTCCACCCGTTCAGACGTTCTCATTTTCGAACCCAAGTCCGAGGCCGAATACTTTCTGCGTGTTCATGACTTCCTGTTCAGGGGAGGGGAACCTTTCCTGTGCCGGATTAGCGTGACTACCCGACCCCGCATCCGTTTTGTCGATCCTCCCCTTGTCCGTGTCGGGACGCCTCAGAAAATGGTGGTGTACGGATGGAACCTGCCTGGTGGGCAACCTGCCGGTTTGAAGGATTCCGGAATGGATTCCCTGGAGCGTAAGGAAGTGAACCTCACTCTTACGAGCGAGAAGGAGATTCTGGACCCCTTGCAAACCCGCAATCCACTAGAGGCAACTCAGCGCAGGCATGACTTCAGTCTTTCCTCGCCAGCTGGTCAATCCCTTCCGTTCTCCCTGTTCGTTTGTCTGGATGAATGGACGACCGAGCAACCGGAAAGCGAAGAGGTTGTCAACCTGAGCCCGCCCTCCGAGTTTCTCGGCAGCTTTTTCCCTGCCCGGGATCGCGACCGTTTCCGTTTCGAGGCGAAGAAGGGGGATTCCTTCAAAATGGAAATTCTTTGCGAACGCCTCGGTTTTCCCTCCCATGCCTACCTCTTGGTTGAGCAAGTGACCAAGAAGGACGACGGGTCGGAGACGCGCAAAATGGTTGCCCAGTCGAGCAAGACCGATCATCCGTCGACCGATGATTTCCTCCATCTTTCATCACTTGATCCCTCGATGCGTTTCACTGCACCGGCGGACGGAACCTTCGAGATTCTCGCTTACGATATGTTCAGGGCCAGCGAAAACCCCTTCAAGAGTTATCATTTGTCGATCCGTAGGGAATTCCCTGATTTCGACCTGATCGCTCATCCTTTCCTTTCCCCACCAGTCAGCACCAACGACAGTCCGGTTTACGTCAAGTCTCCAACCTTGCGTACGGGGGAGACCTTGGCGGTGCGTTTGACGGTTGACCGCAAGGATGGTTTCGATGGCGAAGTGAAACTTGAGTTCAAGGGCCTTCCTGCGGGGATCGATTATTTCCCCAGGTCCATACCAGCGGGTTTGAATTCTTCCGTCATTCTTTTGCGAACGGATGAGTTTTCAGCGAAAAGCGAATGGAGTGGAAAGTTCTCGATTGTCGGCACGGCCACGGTGGGCGAAAAGCCGGTCGAACGTTCCTGCAAATTCGCAAAACTTTGCTGGAGCGACTACGACAAGCAAGCCAAGAAAGCACGTGCGAAGATCCGGATGAGCGAAGCGGAAAACCTAGCGATCTTACCCGGAGGCGAAGCCCCCATTGACCTGGCTGTGAATTGGAAGAAAATGTCCGATGAAGTCGCGGTTCTGATCGAAAAGGCGGAAAAGGCGATCAAGGCATTGAAGGATTCCGAAGCCAAGACCCTCAAGGCAAAAACCGATGGCGAGGGAAAAGTGGCGGAGTTTGCAAAAGCAATGGAGACCTTCCTCAAGGATAAAGAGGCCCAGGAAAAAAGGAACAAGATCCTGACTGAAACTGAAATCCCCAAGGCCAAGGAGATTCGTAAGCAGGCCGAAGAATCAGCCAGGGTTGCGAAGGCCAAGAAGGCGGAGAAGGGACTTTCTCCCGAACAGCTTGCGGCGACTGAGGATTCTCTCAAGAAGGCGTCGGAAAAGGTTACCCAAACGACCGCTTTCCTAGGCTCTTTGGAAAAGGAAGCCAAGGACATTGCCGGTTCCCTCAAGTCGTCCTTCTCCGCGACCGAACTCAAAAAGCGCGAGCAGGCTCTGGCTGTTGCCCGGACCGATTTGGAGAAAAACTCTTTTGCCTGGCAAAAGGCCAAGGCGAAGTTGGCGAACCAATCCAAGATCTTGGGTCGGGCCAAGAAAAAATCGAGTGAGCTCGCGCAAAGAATGAAGAAGCCCAGCCTCGAACCCCTGGTGTTGGAAACCGTGCTCGGGGGGGCATTGAATTTACCCGTTTCCCTGGAGGCGAAGGACAAAAGCTTTGCCACCCCGACCAAGGTCCGGATCATGGGTGCGGTTGCGGCTGCCAAGATCAAAGAGATCACGATTGATCCGAAAAAGAAGAAGGATGGAGATCTGGCGATTAACCTGACCCAGGCGAAGTTTCCGGCCGGTGAGTTCAACTTAGTCTGCCTGGCCAGAGGCAAAGGAAAGTTCAGGCTCTACGACGAGCTTGAGAAAAACGCTACCGAGAAACAAGCCAAGGAGGCGACGGACTCCCTGGCGGTTCTGAAAAAGGAAATCGATGACTCCAAGAAGAAATTGGATACCGACAACAAGGGCTTGGCGTCCAAGGAGGCGGAGCTCAAGAAGTCGGAGGCTACCCTCGGCGTTGCCGAGAAGGAGTCG
>JAURNO010000315.1 GCA_030830145.1 Verrucomicrobiota bacterium | reverse complement strand
GAATTCGCAAAGCTGACAAGAAACACATTTTTCACGTCCGTTTGGATCTTTGACTAAAGTTGGAACGCCGCGATAATTTTGAGGGAGTTGTGGTTTTTCCTCAGGATACTGTAAGGTAACCTTTTCCTTGAACATATTAGAAAAAGTCGTTTTCAAACCCGTTACGATCTGAGGTAAATAAGTCCTCTCGGAAAGGGACAATGGCTTGCGTTCAAGGACTACTGTTTTGGCCATGGTTCGTCAGGGGGTTACGGAAGGTTGCTGGTCAAGCCAGGAAACGAGCAAAACATAAACGATCAAGTTGATCAAAGCCAATGGCAAAAGTTTTGTCCAACCTAGGCTCATGACTTGATCATAACGGAATCGAGGAATCGTCCAACGGATCCAAATGAAGAAAAAGATCAAAAACGCGGTTTTGGCAAGAAACCAACCTATACCGAGAAAAGTTCCAACCCAGGTGGCCGGCCACGGGTCGGCGATCCATGGGAGAAAATGCCAACCGCCGAGGAATATAGTGGTGAAGATAGCCGAACCCACAACGATGTGGGCATACTCCGCCACAAAAAAGATTCCGAATTTAAAGCTTCCATACTCGGTATGGAAACCGCCGACCAAATCGGTTTCGGATTCAGGCATGTCGAAAGGCAATCGATTCGTCTCGGCAAAAAGGGCGATGAGAAAGATTAATGCGGAGACCGGTTGTACCAAGAGCAACCAAGCACCGTCGTTTTGCGAACTCACGATACCCACCAAACTCAAAGCCGAAGCCTCGGAACCAGGAACGCTGACCCAAAGGAAAACAGGAAGAAGGGAAAGCCCCATGGCCAATTCGTAGGAGATCATTTGGGCGGAAGAACGAATTCCCCCCAAAAAGGGATATTTACTGTTGGAAGACCAACCCGCCAAAACAATTCCGTAGACACCTAAAGAGGAAACGGCGAAAATAAACAAAATACCCACCTCCAAGTTTGCCAAAATCAAAGGTGAGCTGTTTCCAGCTTCGTCGAAATACTGACCGAAAGGAAGAACGGTCATCGTCGTAAGGGCTGGAACAAGTGCGACAAGAGGAGCCATGTAGTAATAGAGCTTATTGACGTGCCCGGGAACGATCTCCTCCTTGAAAAGAAACTTCAGTCCGTCGGCGAGAGGTTGAAAGATCCCCAAGCCCTTGAGAAAAGGACCGATAAAGGGAATATTCTCGACAAAAGGTAAAGCCGTCCGGTTCGGGCCCACCCTGCCCTGCATCCAAGCGCTGACCTTTCTTTCGGCCAACACGGAATAACCTGCCATGGTCATGACTGCCCCCACCATAAGAAAGGCAAAAAGAATCTTCAGGCCCAATTGTGGAAGCATTTCCGGATCAAATTCCATAATCAATCGGTCGCAAGCTCCGCAACGGGTTCATAATGGAGGGCCTTTTGTTCGACAAAGGGTAGTTGGTCCCATTTGGAACCGTCCAACTCGATGCCATCCTTCTTAAAATCGGAAAAAGAAAGTCCTTTGAGGGGGGACGACGAAGAACGGGCCATCATCTTCCAAATCGCACTAAGATCGGAGCCCAATTCCGCCTCGCCGTTCAATTCATTGATCAAACGGGCTAAAATGCTAGCATCGGGCAATAAGCCGGCGGGCCCGGGAACGGCCTGTTGGAAACCCTGTAAAAAGAAGCTTCGGTTTACAAACGAACCACTCTTTTCAAAGGGAGTGAGGGTCGGAATGACAACCTGAGCCAAGGTGCTCGTGGCGTTCTCGTGAGTCCCGAGATAAATGATTTGAACATCGGACAAAAGCTCGGCGTCCACCTTCGCATCCATCAAATCTTCTCCCACAACGATCAAAGTATCCAATTGACCCTTCTTGAGGGCTTGACCGAGCAGATTCAAATTTTCCTTCGGGTAGGAAGATGCAAAGCCCGTAATCAGAGCACCTCTCAAATTCGGCGTCCGGTCGGCCGACAACAAGATTCCATCATCTTCTCCAAAATGTCCGCGCAGATACTTTTTGGCCTTGGTTTCCTTGGCCAATCGGTTGAGAAGATATTGTTCCTCAACGGTGGATTTGCATGAACCAACGATTCCTACCCGCTTTTCCTTCAGTAAGGATAGGGTCGCGGCAAGAGCGTCTTCCAAAGAGGACTTTTCTTGATCGACGAGGGGAAACTTCAAACGATCATCGGAATCGATTCGTTTATAAAGAGCCCGCCCGCTATCCGTCATCCAACTGTCGTTGACGGCATCGTTCCTGCGAGGCGTAATCCGATGGATTACTCCCTCTCGACTGGAGACCAAAGTATTGCAACCGGCACTGCTTTCGGCGCAAATGCTCATGGTTTCCTTGAGAAACCAGACACGCATTTTAAACCTGAAATCAGTACTGGTCAACGCACCGACAGGGCAAATGTCCACCGTATTGAGTGAGTAGTTGTTGGCCAACTCCTTGCCCGGAAAACAAGTCAAAGTGGAAAAACTTCCCCGGTCGACGAATCCCAATACATCGTCCTTGGCGACCTCCTGACTGAAACGGATGCAACGGGAACAAAGAATGCAACGCTCGTCGTCGAGCGTGACGCGAGGACCTAAACGCGTACGCTTGGGTTTGACGTTTTTGCGCTCTTTGTAGCGGCTGTATCCCCGACCGTAGTCAGTGGCAAATTCTTGAAGTCTGCACTCCCCCGCCTGATCGCATATCGGACAGTCCAAGGGATGGTTCACCAAAAGAAATTCCATTATGCCTTCGCGGCAGTCGGTAACCATATCCGACTCCGTCTTGACGTGCATACCAGGAGATACATTCGTTCCACAACCGATCACGGGCTTGGGAACCCAGCCGATTTTCGGAGAACCATCCTCATCCAATATGGCTTC
>JAURNO010000314.1 GCA_030830145.1 Verrucomicrobiota bacterium | reverse complement strand
GTTGGCGTTTATTCCAGAGAGGTTGTCGTCCCACACCTGATTGCCTTGCTCGTCTTCCACGACGATCCTGAAATCGGTTCCCACGTCCAGGTTGTCTTTAAGCGTTATGCTTCCGTGGGCCCGATCGGTTTTGAGGATCATGGGCGGAGTGGTGACCTCCAAGACGGCAAGATCGGGAGGGGCTTTCTTGCTTCCGAAGCTGACGGTGTGAATTGGAATGTCCCGTCCCGCCATTAACTTTGCCGTCTCGAAAGGCGAAGAGCCCTTATTGTGAAGTCCATCCGAAAGTATAACTGCCGCGGAACGCGATTTCCTTTCTTGCTGTCCTTCTTCCTGGTCTTCGTCCGCTTTGACGGTGGCAAGGATGCCGGATGCTAGGTCGGTGATTCGTGTAAGAGGGGATGCCCCAAAATCCGTTGGGGGTTCGGCATCCGTTCCGTTTTCCCAAACATGATCGGCTTCAAAGCCGGAGAGTGAACGCACCTCGATAATATGAGTATCCCTGAGCTCCCGAAGGATGCTGTCTTGACGTTCCGTCAACAGTCGGGTCGCCCGTTTCCAGCGATCGCTGGAGTCAAAATCCTTTAGGGCCTCCGCGATGACGGAGCTTTCTTCCAACGCTTGTCGATCGGCATAAAGATCGAAGGTTTCGCGAAACCTGTCTTCGTGGACAAGGCACTCGTCGGCAAGACCGGAAAGAGCTTTGCGCATTTCAGAATCAGCCGCCTCACCTTTTCCTTTGCGCAACGATTGAGCGAATTGGACGACCTCCTTGTTCATGCCTTCGAGCAGGTCGGCAAAGGTTTGAGTTTGATCGGGGTTGGGGACGAGGAAGCGTTCTCCTGGGATAGGCCGTTCAAGGGAGCCGTTCGGCAAAGTCCACCCCACCGCGCAGAAGTCGTCTCCCCCACCTTCCTTGTGCAAAATCTCGAAGTAGTAACGCTTGTCTTTGCGAAGCCGAATGGGGCGGGAGCGAAGGGATTCCTGCCAGTCTGCGGAAGAATAATTGGGCACGCGAAGAATCTCCTTTGCATTATCTGCATTTTCACCGGCGTCGTTGAGCTTGAGTATGCATTGGTCATCCGCATAAATCCAAAAACGATATTCCCCGTCGGACGGTGGCACGAGAATACCACTGATTTTTCTCCCAAAATCTTCGCCCACATTGGTTGGGCTTTGTGCTGACTTCAGGTATCCGGTGGTGTCGGGCTTTTTTGCCTTGAACCTGGTGTGAGACAAAAGAGCCGGTAATTCGCTTCCCGGTATTCCTTTCCATACCTCATGCTTAAGGAGTCCCCGGCGTTCTTCCGGCAATGCGACTTGATAATTCTTGCCCTTGAGCATTTCCGTGACTCTTTTTGCAGTGCCGGCGAAGTCGGCGGCGAGTTGGTCCAGGTTGGCGGTCGGATCTTCCATTGCATCGTTTAACCGGATACGGGCCACCGACAAGAGATCGGCCGCTTCGTGGAGGGTCGGGTCGAGCAATTGCTGGTCTCCGGGAAGCCAACCATGACGCTCGGCCAAAAGAAGTTTTCTTCCTGCTGACATATGCTTGTCCTGGATCGTCATGCTTTCCGATCCATCCAAAAAGACGAGCACTCTTCCTCGCTCCCCTTTCTCGGAAACGTTTTTCAAAGTCGGACCGGCCAGGGTTAAAACAACCAAGGCTACGGCCAGAGCTCGAAGAAAAGGAAGGAGCTTGTCCAAGGGGGCGGGGGTTCCCTTTTTGGTTTCCAACCTGTAGAGCCACCAGGCAGCGCAGGAAGCGACCAACACGATGAGCAGGCAAGTCCAAGGTTCCCATTCGCCGGCTAGGTAAAGGCTTGATCCCGAACGGTCGTTTTTCATGAATTGACCCTTCCGAAGACTCGTTGGAGAATGACCTCGAGAAAGATGAGCAACACCACCGCGAGGAGCAAATATTTCCACATTTCTCTTCCATAAGTGCGGTTGCCGTCCAATTCAAGGTATTGGGAAAGAGCGTCTTTTTCCGATGCATCAATGTAATCAACCGTTTGACTAAGCTCCGCGCCTGCGGAAAGAATCTCCTCCTTACTCATCCGTTCAAGGAGAGATTCCCGAGTCGATGCCAAGGCAACGAACTTGATCTTTCCAATGCCCTCACCACTCATCTCATAGGTTCCAGGTTCCCTTGTTTCCGAGAATTCTGCCACGGCCTGTGTCCCTCTTTTGACTGCCTTGACGACATAGGCCGAACCGTCCGGTGTTTGAACCGTAAGTTTTGTTCCGGCCTCTTTTTCAGGAAGGTAATGGGTAAAAGTGGCACCAGCTGGCAAGTTGCGCGGCGGCGTTACTTGATCCGCCAAATAAGTGGTGATTTGCTGAGCAAGCGGGAGGTAGCATGAACGGACGGGAACGTTGCTCCAATCCCCATCCACGGAGGTAGCCATTTGAATGACGACGCCTTTCCCCACTTTTTTTTCCGCCAGGAAGGCGTCACCGTTTTCCATTCTTGCCAGAATGGTGACTTCCCGAAAAGCCGAGGGGTCCGATTCATCCAGTCTGTGCCAGCGCCAAAGGTCTGCATCCGATAAGTTTCCATTTCTACGGTCGTTGAAAAGACTCAAGGCTGGATGTTCGAAATAAGAGGCGACCACCTTCGTTCGAACGGAATCATCCGTCAAGCTTCCGCCCAGGTTAAAGAGGTCAAGGGGCAATAAGCCGTTTTTCTCGGAACCGAGAACTTCGTTGTACCAGTTCCCGTCCACTTGGTCGCCGAGGCAAAGCCAAAGTCCTCCTCCGTTCTGAACAAAGGAGGCAAGAGCACTGACTTGGTCGTCCTTGAGGTTGGGAACGTTGGCAAGAACGATGACGCTTTGGTTGCCGTCCTTGATGTCGGCGGGGGTCAAATCGTCGATTCGGGTTACGGATGCCTCGATCAAATCTTTCGCCTCGATGGTCTTCTTGACTTGTGCTTCTTCAAAGGGGGTGAGGGCGATTTTTAGAAAATCGGTTTCGCCTTGGAGCCATTCTTCGGATGGAGCTCCGTCGACCAAAAGAACTCCGATTCGGTCCAGGACGGCAATGGAAGAGGATCTGCGGTTGTCCGAGTCCAGGGCGTCGCGGGCTCCGATTTCGACCGTAACCGTAGAGGATCCGGCTTCGGAAAATTCATGGGGAAAGAGAACCTGTCCTGTTTCGCCGGGCTTGAGGGAAACAACGGTTTCCTGAACGGGTTCGATTTCGTCGTTTATGAACAACCTGACCGGCAGATCTCCTTCGTAAGTGGCTTTGGTTCCATGGTTGCGCAACTCCGCTCTTATGAGAACTTTTTGACCGACCCCGACGGAAGATGCAGACAAGTCGATGCTTTCAACGGAAACGTTTTCGAGGGAAGAGCCTCCGACGTCGATGAAAGTTATGGCTGGTTGGAGAGTTTCGTTTTCCAGGCGTTCCTTCAAGCCTGCCAAAGAACTGCTCGTCCGTTCCCAATCGGATTTCCTGAAGTCGGAGACCAGAATGATTTCACGCTTGGCATTTTGTCCGTCATGAGTCGCTCTGATTCCAGTGTCAAAGGATCCCGCGAGATCCACCCGGTCCGAGGCCGCCCGAAGGTTGCCCGATCTTTCTCCGAGGGTTTTCGTTTCGGAAGTCGGCTTGTCGAAAATCGGCGAGGCGGTCCCACCCATCCGTACTACGGTGGCTTCCGATCCCTTCTTTAATTTCTTGAGAAAGCCTTCCGCAAAAGCACCCGCTGTGTCAAAGCCACCGTCCGCGTTCATGGAAAAACTGTCGTCCATCAGAATGACGCTGGAACTCGGCACGTCCATGGATTTGGAGGAGATTTCTTTTTGGGCGTAGCCCGAACCGATCAGGCCGGTTTCCGCGGCAAGCACGTAAAGCAAGCAGGCTGAGCAAAGAAGACCGCAGAGGACCTTAAGTCGAGGGACAAGGGCAAAGAGGATGAGGCAAGCCAAGGCGGCGAGCGGAAGAACGATGCGGTGAAGAAAAGGGCCCCAATCGGTTACGACCATCCGGGCAAGGCAAAGAGCGAGAAGAATCGGGATGGCGCAACGGATAAGAAGAAGAATCAATTGTTCCAGTTGAACTTGTTTGCGGTTGACCCGTATTACGGATTCGAGAAGGTGCATGGCCCCCCAATTGACGACTTTGAACCGACTGCGGTTAAAAAGGTGAATGATCAGGGGAACAAGCACGGCCGCTGCTCCCAGAGCCAAGCTTACATTGAGAAAGTTCATTTGAGCATGGCCCCCTTTCCGCGCTTGCGCAAAGCCAGGTAATACGACAGGGCGTCGGCATAAGGCTGGTCCGTGGTCATGGGGACGAGGTCAATGCGGTTTCGGTGGCACCCTTTGGTGAAGTTCTCCCGGTATTCCTTGAGGTTTTCCAAGTAGGCCTGCCTGAGGTGCGAGGGGTCGACCGTGTGCTTCTTGTCCGCGTCCTCAAGGCAGTCGAAGCGTGTCCATTGTTTGAAGGGGAAATCGAGTTCATCGGGATCCCAAATCTGGAAAATCAGGACATCGTGTTTGGCATGGCGAAAATGAGCCAATCCTTTCATCACGGAATCCAGGTCCCCGAAGCAATCGGAAATGAGAATGACGAGTCCACGGCGTTTGAGCTTGGGAACCAATTCGTTGAAAACGTTACCAAGATCGGTTTCTCCACCGGGAGAGGTTTCGCCGAGCAAGTCTATGATGTTTCTGACATGAGCGGCTCTTCCACGAGGGGGCAGAACGTTGCGGACTTTCGTGTCAAAGGTGAGGAGTCCCACGCTGTCTGTTTGCCTGAGCATCATGTAGGACAGGCAGGCCGCCAATCGCGAGGCGTAGTGGAGCTTGGACCGTCCTTCGGTACGGGTGCCTTCATAAGCCATGGAACCGCTGGCATCCAGAAGCACGTTACACCTGAGGTTGGTTTCTTCTTCGTACTCGCGTATGTAGAATCGATCGCTTTTCCCGTAGACTTTCCAATCGAGATGTCGAATTTCGTCGCCCGGGACATACTGGCGGTGCTGCTTGAATTCGACGCTGAACCCCTTGTGGGGAGAGCGGTGCAGCCCGGTGCAAAAGCCCTCGACCACTCTCCTCGCCAACACTTGATGGTTGGCAAGCCGAGAGAGATCCTTCGGGTCTAGGTAGTCGGTTACGGTGGCCACTGGGGTCCCTGTTTTCCAGATAAGAGGCGTTCTCTTACATTACACTCTCTTCTTTTTTCGGGGCGTCCTTGAGCAAGCGGTCTATTAAGTGTTCGACGGAAATTCCTTCGGCCTCCGCATTGAAGGTGGGAACGATTCTGTGGCGCAGGACGGGGTGAGCCAAGGCTTCCACATCGTCCACGGTCACGTGATAACGTCCTCGGAGCAATGCCCTGACCTTCGAACCCAAAACCAATTGCTGGCAAGCTCTTGGTCCCGGTCCCCACTCGATTAAGTCCTTGACCCATTTGGGGGAGGATTCCTCCTTGGGTCTCGCCATCCTGACAAGGTCGAGAATGAACTCGTAAACGTGTTCGGGGACAGGTACCCGTTTGACGGTTTCCTGGCATTCGAGAATGGTTTTTCCGTCCAAGACAGGTTCGAGTTTGGACTCGAAAGTCGATGTTGTGCGTTCGAGGATTTGCCTTTCCTCGTCACGGGACGGATAATCGACGATTACTTGGAAGAGGAACCGGTCGCGTTGAGCTTCCGGCAAGTGGTAAGTTCCTTCCTGTTCAATCGG
>JAURNO010000313.1 GCA_030830145.1 Verrucomicrobiota bacterium | reverse complement strand
CCGATTGACCATGGACTTGTGTGACGCATTACTCGACAGTTTTTCGGCTTTTTTCATCTGAGAAAAATGGCCTTTGGCTTTTTTTGCCAAGTGCTCGTCCGAGAGCATTGCCGAACCACATCCGCTCCCTAAGCCACAAAGAGCGAGTGAAAAGACGATAAAAGGAATGCTGAAAACTTTCATAAATTAAAACAAAAGACGACAAACTCAAAAAAGCAAATCAATCCACTTGGGATCGAGGAATTGATACAAGAACAAGATCTTCCTCCTAGTGCTTGAAATGCCTGTTTTTGGTAAAAACCATGGTCATTCCTTTTTCGTTTGCCGCGGCAATCACATCTTCATCTCTGACGCTTCCTCCCGGCTGAATTGCAGCAGTCGCTCCTGCTTCAGCGGCGGCAATCAAACCATCGGCAAAAGGAAAGAACGCGTCGGACGCAACTGAGGAACCTTCGAGGGACAGTCCTGCTTCGCCTGCCTTCCACACCGCAATGCGCGAACTGTCCACCCGGGACATTTGCCCCGCACCCACACCCAAGGTGCGTTCGTCGCCGGCATAGACGATTGCATTACTCTTTACATGACGAACCACCTTCCAACCAAAAAGCATGGAACGCCATTCCAATTCGGTTGGTTGGCGTTCGGTGACAACATCGAATTCTTTCGGGTTGATTCTTTTTTGATCACGATCCTGTGCGAGAAGACCTCCGGGGACGGTCCGATACTCCTGAAGCGTTTCGGCTCCGAATCCGGATTTCGAGACGAGGAGACGCAGGTTTTTCTTTCGCTCAAAAAGGCTTAAGGCGGAATCGGTGAAACCAGGGGCAATAATCACCTCACAAAAAATCTCCCCGATTTTTTCGGCCAGGGAAACGTCGATGGTATTATTAACGACGATAATCCCACCAAAGGGTGCCTGCCTGTCGGTCTCAAAAGCATGTTCCCAAGCAATGTCCAAATTATCCGCGCTGGAAACCCCGCACGGGTTGGTGTGCTTGAGGATCGCAACAGTGGGTCGTTCGAATTCCCCAATTAAGTATGCGGAGGCGGAGATATCCAAGATATTGTTGTAGCTTAACTCCTTGCCCTGCAACTGCGTAAAGTGATCCAGTAAATCCCCGTAGAGGGAAGCCTGCTGATGGGGATTCTCTCCATAACGCAAGACCATTGATTTTTTTACCTTTAGGTCGAGTGTTTCGGGGAATCCTGAAATTTCATCAAGATCAGGCGCCGAACGGTACTGAGAGCTCAAAAACTCAGATATCGCTCCATCGTAAGCAGAAGTTTTAAGAAAAACCTTGAGTGCCAGTTCCTTTCTAAGTGAAAGCAAGCCTTCGCCCGACCTCATGGCATCGAGAACCCGATTGTAGTCAATCGGATCACAGACAACGGATACGTCATTATGGTTTTTTGCCGCACTGCGGAGCATGGATGGTCCACCAATATCAATTTGCTCAATTGCCTCCTCCAGGGAAACCCCCGATTTGGCAACCGTATCCTCGAATGGGTAGAGGTTAACGACTACCAGATCGATCATCTTGATCTGATGTTCTGCGGCTGCTTGCTGGTGCTCATCGTTATCCCGAAGGCAAAGAAGGCCTCCGTGGATTTTGGGATGAAGAGTTTTGACACGACCATCCATCATTTCGGGGAAACCCGTATGGTCGCTGACGTCGGTAACGGCTATTCCGTTATCCCTTAGCAGACTTGCCGTTCCTCCCGTCGAAAGAAGCGTGAAACCAAACTCGTCGACCAAAGATTGAGCGAAGGCAACGATACCTGTCTTGTCACTTACTGATAGCAGTGCGAATTTTTCCATATCTTCTCTTGAGTCGAGAGACGAAAGTGGGCAAGCGTATTCATTCGCTTTTCCTGCTTTTCCCCAAATATTGCGAAAAGAATTGGTCTTTCAGGCATCCGCGCTATTCTTTCACGGACAAACAGCACGACCGAAGTGAACGAAAACAGCAAACAATTGGATGGACTCCGCGCCTCTCTCGACAAACTTGTCCATCACAAGGAAAAATCAACCATCGAGGGGGCAAACCTTCATGCCTTCATCTACTTCATCAGTATAAACAACCTCAGTGACCGGAAGGTAACACTTTTGGGTAGAAAATGGATCCTTTCCAATAGCGATGGAACGACTACGGTGGTCGAAGGTGAAAAAATCGTTGGAGAAACCCCAATCATTGATCCAGGAGACACCTTTTCCTACAATAGTTATCATGTGACTCACTTGTCGGCAACTGCTGCGGGCTCCTTTCATGGGGTTGATGAATCAGGGAATAAAATCCATGTTAAAATGACTCCATTCCAACTAGATGTTCCTGATGAAGAAAAGAAAGGGGAAGGTCTTTCATGAAATTCATCGATTTGAACCCTCATGGTGGAATCGGGGCAAATTGTTCCTATTGCGAGGTAGATGGCTTTCGTTTCGCCATCGATTCGGGTTTACATCCCAAGTTCGCTGGCACCGAATCACTCCCTGATCACTCGGTGGTAGAAAGAAACTCCCTCGACTTCATCATTCTCACACATTGCCACTTGGATCACCTTGGCAGTCTGCCCTTGCTTTCCCGCGAGCACCCGGATGCCCCGGTTTTACTCAGTTACGGAAGTTCCGTTCTATCCCGCCGGATGCTATCGAACAGTATATCAGTCATGCGTCGCCAACGTTCGGAACTCAATTTACCCGAACTTCCGCTTTACGGAAGGGGTGACCTCTCCTCTCTTTATTCGAGAATGAAGCCTTTGTCGACAGACGAACCGCTGACCGTGGAGAAAGATGGGCGTTCGATCGAAATCACGCTACACCATGCCGGTCATGTCGCCGGTGCTGTGTCCGTGACGGTTCAAGCCTCAAAGGAACGGATATTCTTTACCGGAGATATTCTTTTCAACGATCAACGAACCCTTGGAGGAGCAAGAGTCCCTCTCTCGGAGGTGGATGTCTTGGTCACCGAAACCACCAGAGGGCAAGCCTCCCGGGATCCAAGTCGCCTACGGGAAGCAGAGATTGTAAATCTTCTTGAAGCAGTCCGCAAAACAATCACTAAAGGAGGTTCGGTGCTTTTACCAATCTTCGCTCTTGGGCGTATGCAGGAAATGCTTGTAATTCTCGATGATGCCTTTCGACGCAAGGCCATTCAAAAAGTACCGGTATTTTGCTCGGGACTGGGGATGGACTTGGTCAATCACTTCCATGAGATTTCGCAAAACTCCAAGGAACTCCGCTTCAATCGCAAGGTTCTCAAATCCGTAGGAGCGCGTTCGTTGCCTAGAAAACTTATTCCGGGTCGCAGTCTCCCGATGCAGGGAATTTATCTTGTCAGTAGTGGGATGATGGTGGAAAACACCCCCTCTTACATGCTTGCTACCTCCATGCTGGGCGAAGACCGAAACTCCATCCTGTTCGTCGGGTATTGCGATCCATCCACACCGGGAGGCAAACTTCTCGAAACAAAACCCGATGAGCCCTTTGAATTCACAGAAGTCGATTGGGTGGAACCCGTACGGGCAAAAATTCACCAATTTGACTTGAGCGGACACGCTGATCGTGAAGAATTGGTCGCCTTGGCAGAAAAGCTTTCGCCCAAAACCATCATCCTCCACCATGGTGACCCCGATTCCAGGGATTGGTTTTCATCCACGCTCTCCCCTCTCAGAGCAAAAATAATCGACCCAGAACCCCTTGTTACCTATGAAACCTGACGACTCAGAAAAATCCGCTCTCGCTCAACAACTGGACCAAGTTTTCAAAAGGCCTTCCGGCCGAGCCGAGGACGAGATGAGGGAAGTCTCTTTCAAGACAGGCATCGCTCCTCACGCCAACGGATCGGTGTTGTGCTCCTTTGGAAACACTCAGGTTATTTGCACGGCGATGGTCGAAGATAGAATTCCTGGTTGGATGCGACAGCAAAAAGTCGCTGGAGGGTGGTTGACCGCGGAATACAACATGCTCCCCTACTCAACCTTGACTCAAAAGGACCGTCCCTCAAGCAAGGGCAAGCAGGACGGCAGGAACATAGAAATCCAAAGGTTGATCGGTCGTTCTTTGAGGGCGGTGCTT
>JAURNO010000312.1 GCA_030830145.1 Verrucomicrobiota bacterium | reverse complement strand
TCGTTACACTCATCCAAAAGCAGAAACTCTTGGCGTTTGCGGAAAGTCATGAGCATTTGAACGACAATCGAAGCCACAAGACCAAGCAGAGTCGTGTCGAAGGCAGTCGACAACCCACCCGTGACGTCGGTGAGTGAATTCTTGAGTTTGTCGACGTCGTCGGCTAACTGGATGGTCACTCCGAATTCGCCGATCGCAGCACCCAAACCCAAAACCGTACCGATAAACCCGAGAACGGGAATCGCCCAGTTAAAACCGTTGATCAGGCTGTAGCTCGCCGAAATTTGGTCCTCGTCTATGGAGGCTTGAGCGTTGGTCAGACTAGCCACTTCACTGATTTCACCAATATTTTGGAGATTGGAAAGAGCGACGTCTATGCGATTCAAGAGGAGGAAATGCTTCGGGTCGTCGACCTGTCCGCGAATCCTCAACAAGGCATCCCGAGCAGTCGCATTATTGAGGAAGAAATTCGGATCCTGGGGAATGAGATTCAGTGCAAGGATTTTGCGCTGAAAACTAACCTTTCTTCCCTTGATCACCAAAATGGTGACAGCCCAAAAGAAAAGCAGCGTTATGCCGGCCCCCATCAAATAACCACCGATTCCACGGTTAATGAATTTGTCTGCAAAAGCCTTGTGAATGGGAATTGCCTTTACCTGCTCTTCCTGAACGGTCGAACCATCCTCCTGGACGACGGAAACCGTCTCCATGTTATTCTCCTTCCACTCCATTGCCGTACCGGAATCCCCGATGACAAACTCCAAAACCAAGAAAAACAAAGTTGCCATGATTAAACCAACCAAAAAGGTAAAGAAGGCATTGGTATCGGTATAACGCCCACCACTGAAACCGATCTTTTGCTCGATATCCTGAGTCGACCAGCTTAATTCCGGTTCGTCGAATCCTACTCCTCCATCCATAATTTTAACCTTTCCTTAAGTTTTCTAGTTTCCTACTGAGTCAAATCCTTCTCAACTTCGACTTCCTCGCCCGATCGGACAATCGTTCCGCACGCCAAGTCATGCAAGCCCTGCCTGCGCGGGGTGATCAAGGCAACGAAAGGAAGGATAAAGGTAAGAGAGAACAAAATCTTCAACAAGCTTCTCATGCTGATCAGGGCAAAACCGGGGGAAGAGCCATCCGCTGCCTTTACCACTTGGATCTTGGACATTCTCTTGCCAATTCCCCCTCCCGCCTTGGAAGATTCAGTCAAACCGAAATAAAGCCAGCCAAGAAGGAAATATCCTACGACAGCCCCCAGATAAAGGGTAAAGTCGAATACAGTCATTGCCCCGACAAGACCGATCAAAAGACCAAGAACCGCAAATAAAATCGATCCATCCACGAGAGCGGCCAAAACCCGGGCGCCGTGGGATGCCAAACCACTCGATAACGAGCTTGTTTCTTCATCTTCGGTTTCACCGATTGGTTCGCCTTCTTCAGGTTCATCCTCATTGTCCTCGAAGTTTGACTCAGCAGGCTTGGCCGGAACGGCTTGTTGCATGGGAGGTGGAGCTGCCGGAGCCGCTGGTGCGGGAGGAGGCTTGGGTGGAGGTGGTGCCGCAGAGCCGAGTGAATCAATGCCTTCGGCCACTCCGGGAATGCGAGAAAGGGGTACCCAATCGGAAACGCCTTCGAACCAAACCATATCGCTGAACCTGAGGTTTCCCGCCTTCAAATAGTCTTTAAGCTCCTTAAACAGGTAGGGTCCAAACTGAGTGCCCGATCGGTTGACGTGAATCTCGGTTGCGGCTCCAGGTTCGGGAACCTCGACCGGTTCGGGTTCCGGTTCGGGTTCGGGCTCCGGTTCGGGCTCCGGTTCCGACTCTTCGGTCGGTGTTTCCGGTTCCGACTCTTCTGCTTCTTCCTCCGCGTCCTCAAAGCTTTTTTCCAAGTTTTGCTCGGGCAAATCACCTTTTTCGTAAAGATCGATAAAATCAGAAACCAAAATCCAATCTTTGCTGACTTTGACCTTGTGAATGGTACTCAGCTCCTTCATGCGAAGAAGATCAATAACTTCAGTCGCCGTATATGGACCTACTTCCTGGCCTCTCTTGGACACCGCATACTTCTCGACGTAACTCATCAGTCTTGAGAAAAATCAATGGGTAAAAGATCGGAAACCGTACCGTATTTGCCTGACTGCACCTTTGCCTTGGAATAACTTTGAGAAAGAACTTCGTCCAAGGAAGGCGAGGCCGCAATCAAGGGAGAGTGCGGCTGAAAGTTAGGCGAGGAACGGGAAGAAGCCTGCACGAGTTGACGCCCTCCCCCTTTTTCCAATCCCCAAAAGATCGATGGAGCCGTGGCGGAGAACTTCTGGCGACCCGAGGCATCGACGTAACCAATATATTGGAAATCAATCTTTTGCAATTGACCAAGTAAGTCCAAAGTAAAGCGTGATTCGGGAAAATAATCTCTCTTGCCCAATTGTTCGTAGTACTGAGCCAAGACGGCGGCAATCTCCTTGTATGCTTGTCCATCCATCCAATCCGTAGGTCTGATTCTGACCTTAACCTTGGTTGTCAATTCTTCGTAGTCTCGAAGTAACTGAGCACTCAAGGCAACGCCCCAAGCTGCTGGCTTTTTCTTCATAAGCTCTACGAGTTCCATGTGAAGATAGGCTTTGAGAAGAGGAGAAATCGTTTGGTCGGCAATGACAACTTCGAGCATTTCCATGAGGGGGCCGACCAAGGTTTTGGTATTGGGATCCATCCTGCGATCTATCTGAAGGCGGAGAAATCTGGACTCCGGACAAAGCTGACCGTTGTCCACCATCAATCCCTTGACGCCTCCATTAAAATGAGTGGATTCGAAAACCCTGCCTTCCCTTTTGCCATTCCAATGAAAAGTCCCCTTTTGAGTCACAGTGGCACTCGGGTTCGCAATGGGTTGCCCTTGATCATCAAACTTTTTCTCCATTCTATCCATTTGGATCTCACCATAGGAGGTTAAGGCAGCAACGGGGTTTTTCTTAGTTTGGTAAACTCCTGTCCTGGCTGTCTTAACAGGGCTGCATTCTACCAACTGATAGGACCAAAGGTTGAGCAACTCATATCTTTCCATCATGTTTTTCAGATACTCGTATTCGTCTTTCGAGTCTTCGGTCCTCAAAGAGATTTCACCTTTTTCCAGCTTTTCCCAGATATCGGGAGGCCCCTTGAGAAAAAGCTTTTTTCGTAATTCCCCTTTTTCGTTGGAAAACTTATTGCGGTTGGCCAATACCGTTCGTACATCCTTGATTTCTGGCCCCGAAAACGCATCGGCACTCAGGCCCTCTTCCAAAGAAAACAAATACTCATCAACGCTGTTGGCCGATCCGGTGCCCG
>JAURNO010000311.1 GCA_030830145.1 Verrucomicrobiota bacterium | reverse complement strand
TGCCCGCAGAAGGTTTCTCCAAGCCAACGATGTTTCTCAAGAACGTCGTCTTTCCCACGCCGTTTCTGCCCATCACGCAACAGACACTTTGGGCGGGAAGCTCGAATTCCAACCCGTGCAACACCTGCACTTCGCCATAGGAAAACTCAAGCCCCGTTACGCTCATGTAGTTGTTTCGATTCATCCTCTCGGAAGAGACAACCGAGCAAGTTCCAAGCTTAGCTTTTCTTCCCGATGAGAACTTTTTCCTGTCTGATTTGTAGGGATGGGCAGATACTTTCCCGGGGATTCCAAGACGTTTCTTGGGAGCACCCTTTGATTTCTTTGTCTTCCTCATCTTCCAAGATAGGCTTCCATGACTTCCTCGTTTCTCTCCATCTCGCCCATCGATCCCTCGGCCAAGACCTTTTTGAGGATTTGGATTCTTTTGAAGGCTTTTTCGTCCATGAAAAACCACGCCTGCAAGGAGGCGGTCAGCTTCATCAAATCGAACAAGAAGGATCCCTTCTTTCTGTACCTGCCTTTTAGCGCACCTCATTTTCCCGCCCAGGCCCATCCCGATTGGAAGGGCAAATCGGCCAATGCCGACTATGGGGACGTGGTCGAGGAGCTGGACGGACGAATTGGTGATTTGCTGAAAGTACTCGAGGAAGAAGAGTTGGAAAAGAACACCATCGTGGTCTTCATGTCGGACAACGGGACCGAGCCCGGGCAGAGGAAATGGGGGAGTGGGGAGCCTTTCAGGGGCTTGAAATGGAGCGCTTTGGAAGGGGGTACGCGGGTCCCCTGCATCATTCGTTTCCCTGACCTGATCCCCGCCGGGGAGGTCACTGGTAAACTAACCACTGCGATTGATCTTTTGCCTACCTTCGCCAGCGCTTGCGGGATCAAGTTGAAGGAGGGTCCGGGAATCGTGCCCAAATTGGATGGTTTGAACCTTTGGGCGAGTTTGCAAGGCAAGGCCAAGACTCATCCCCGGAGCAACCTTCTTTACTGGCATGGTTGGGCGATGCCCCAAGCGATCCGGGTGGGTGACTGGAAGCTCTACCTCGACAAGGTCAAGGAGATCCCGGGTACGAACAAGGGGCCCGTGCTGATTGATCTGTCCAAGGATCCCGGGGAAGAAAAGGACTTGGCTTCCGAGCACCCCGAAAAAGTGAAGGAACTAAAGGAACTGGCAAGCAAACTACTTTCGGAAATCGAGGGAAATTCAATTTCCCTGGGTGGGCCGGCCAGTCCCAAGAAGCAAAAGAAGAAGGGAGCTTTTTGGCTTAAGTGAAGACAGGGGTGGGGTGCCTATTCGCTCCTAGAGCTTGTTTTTCAAGCGTTGAATGGTGAGCAAGGCCTCGGAGGTAATGCGGTTTTGTTGACCCAAGGTCATGGCTGCGGATTGGTTGAGAATCTGAGATTTTCCCAAGTTGGTCATTTCTTTCGCATAGTCTGCATCCTTGATTCTTCCGTTGGCTTTTTCCAACTGATTCAAGTTCGTGGAGAGTAGCTCCCAGGAGGTGCCGAGCGAATTCTGCTGCGCTCCGTTCTGGGCCCGGGCATCGGAAATGAGTTGGGAGAAATTTTCGAATTCGGCCACGCTGTAATCCCAAAGATCCCCATCCATATCCAATAGGTATTTGTCGGAAACTATGCCGTCGGGGCTTCCTCCAGAAATTTGCAAACTAAGAGGCCCTGTTCCCGAGGGAGTTCCGCTGAATGCAACGTTTACGGTTCCATCGGAATTCACGGATGGTGTTGCGGTCAGGCTTCCGACATTCGGTCCGGAAATGGTTGCGCTCGGTGGAGAAGAAGGAGTGTGGTTGGCTCCCAAACCGTTTAGATCGGCTGGAGCCTGAGCCAATCCGTTCGCAATTTTGAGGGTGAGGTCGCTGAAGTCGGGTGGCGTGATCGTAGAAAGATCGACTTCGAGCGAGCCATCCAGGTTGGTGGTTGCATTTCCCGTAACATTGGGACCCGACCCAACGAGAGTAAATGCTGGGGTTTCTCCGAATGCATAACCGTTTCCGATACCCGACAGATTGCCTAATCGCGGAATTCCACGGGATACCTGCATGGTCAAAGGGGTCGTGTCCGTGGGTGCCCCGGTGAAGGAAAGAGTCAGGGTTCCGTTTGACTCGATGGTGACTGAGGAGGGTGGAACGTTCAGGGTACCTTGGTTCCCTCCCACCAAGGAGACGGTCGGAACAGGATCCCCTTGGACGTAACCCGATCCGACCCCCGAGAGTGTTTCAGGCGCTCGGACGGAACCCGGATCGACATTGAGGGTCAGTGGTCCGGTTCCGATGGGCGTGATTGAAGAGAAATCAATATCCAGGGTGCCGTCTGAGTTTATCGTGGCGGTGCCGGTCGTGACCGGTCCCGAGTCCGCTCCAGTGATGGTAAAGGATGGTGGGGTTTCGCCTGAGAGGTATCCACTTCCGATACCAGAACGATTGGACAAGTGGAGAATACCCGGTTCGACTTCGACGGCAAAGGCGCCGTCAGTGGCCGGATTCCCTGCCGGAGTGACTTTGAGGCTGCCATCGGGGTTGATCGAAGTGGTCGCGGTTAAATTACCTGGGCCGGCCAAAGTTTCGACTTCGCTTGCCGAAAGGGTACGATTCCAAATCGCGACGTCGTCGAGCATTCCATCGAAATGCATGTTGCCCGTGGTATTGAGGTTTCCGATGGTAACCTGCTCAGTGCTCGAATTGAAGGTGCCGTTGACTGAGAAAACATTCGGGTCGAGCTCTCCGTTTACATAGGATCTCAATTCATTTCCATCGTAGGTCATGGCCAGGTGCGTCCATTCTTGGTCAGGGAAGGTAATGGATCCATCCATGGGGGTGGCCACCATGCTGTTGGTGCCCAAGTGCATCCTAAGTTTGGCTTGACCTCCACCCGCGTCAATCAAACCCAAGCTGAATAAATGGTCCGAATCGTTGGCGCTCGACGATTTGCAAAGGAGTCTTTGTTCCCCGGTTCCCTCGCGGTAGACCCATGTCGAGAGGGTCAACTTGTCTTGGCCTCCGATTGCGGTGTCAAGATCACCCAGAGTGATCTTGTCATTGATTCCGTCGAAGTCGAAAGCCCCCGTGCCCGTGCGTCTGTTGGCGGTCTCTTGACTTGGCGCTTGGTTGTTGGCGACGGTCCCATGATTGCCGCTGCCCGATGAATCCAAGATGGGACCACCTCCCGCAGGGGCGGGGCTATTGCCATCCATCAAGGATACGAGGTTGGTTCTCAAGGCAGTGGATGACGATGAGATTTCCGGGGCCAAGATTCTAGCGGAAGGAGGTGTTTCGGCTAGGCTGTATCCGGTCCCCACCGGGTCGATTGGGGGTGGCGTGCCTGCGATATTCTTGACGGTTACAGTAAGGTTGCCGGTTCCGGAGGCTTTGCCTGTGAAACTGAGGTTGAGGGTTCCGGTTGGTCCCGAAGTCCCATCGTTGACCGTGGCGGTAGCGGCCAGGTTTCCGCGATCCGTCCCTTCAATGATGATTGCGGGCGGAGGTTCAGACGGATCATACCCGCTCCCGATGCCTTGAGTGTCGGCCGGATTTTCGATATAGTCGAAGACTGAGACGGCAATGAATTCGGCGTTCATATTGCCAATGTAAACATTTCCGTTGGCATCGAGAGCTGGTGAAGCGATTACGCCGGAACCCGTGTTGTAGCGCCATTGCTCGGTCCCGTTGGGGCTTCCTCCGCCGAATGCGTCCAGGGCGATGATTTCCCCCGTTGCGGTGTTTGCCACATAAACCAAGTTTCGATTCGGGTCAAAGGCGGGCGTGACGGTGTTCGCATCAAAGCCGGTTGCGAAATCCCAAAGCACTTGCGGGGTCGTGGTTCCATTGTCACGGAGGGCAACGATACCGTTTTGAGAAGCCACGAAGACCGTATTGGTCGCCGTGTCAATGGTCGGCGTCCCTCGGATTTCAGGAGCACTCGTAAGTCCGGCGGCAGGAGGATGAGAGTAGGTCCATTTGGTCGAGCCGTTTGGATTGAAGGCGCGGGTCACGCCGTTTAGGGAATTGATGACGACTGATCCGTCTGCGGCAACGGCAGGAGCTCGGTAAATTTGATTAATTTGGCTCTTGGGCTTTGTCCAATTCACGGTTCCACTCGTTGGGTCGATCGAGATCAAGTTGGTGTCGGTGTTGTTATTTCTGAGACTAGTCAAATAAAGCGTGCCATCCGGTGCTTCGGCAAAGCCTCCTCGGAATGCGCCATTCGTTGTGACTGGGAAATTTGACAAATTGTCGCCGTTTGGCTTGAAGCCGTAAACCCTTCCGCTTTGCCCTCCTTGGGTGTCGGTTGCAATGTATATGTTTCCGTTCGAGTGAACGAAGGGAGGGCATTGAGTTCTGTTGTTAAGAGTCCTTGCCCATTTTTGGGTGCCGAGGATTTTGTCGAATGCGAACAATTGGTTTCCGTTTCCATTGGCCGAGTAAACGGTGTCGAGGGTCACGGCACTTTTCCAAGACAAATTACCACCACTACCCATATCATAAGTAGTCAAGATTCGTCCGTCATTCGGGTCGAGACGATACAATTCGTCATCATTCATAGTTCCGACGATGATATCTCCATTGTTATCGAAAACCGGGGATAGCCTGTGAAACCCCCAAGTTATGTTATTGAAGTTTCCCTGCCAGAGAGCCTGAGGAGCATTACCCAAAGTTGCACTGATTGTAAAGGCAGAAGGGGGTGTGCCCGAGAGGGCAGCCGTAACGTTGAAAGGACCGGTTGTGCCGTTGCTTGCCTGAAGGTTGTTTACCTGAGGGGTTATGCCTTGTTGACCTTGAATGGGCCTGTCTGGGGTACTTCCTCCGGTGGGTGTTAGCGTTGCGTCGGGGAAGGATCCGTTGCTTCCTTGAACAGTTAAGTTTGCTCCGATCGGACCCACGGTTGCACTGGTGTCCAAAATGGAATTGAAGAAAAGGTTCCTGGAAATTTCTCCCAAGGTGGGCCGAGAGCCGGATGCCGTATTGACGACGAGTTTACTTTGGGTGTCGCTTTGGTTGGAAAAAAGGCTAACTCCATTGAACTTGCCCCGGGCGATGGAGTTGATTTCCTCTTTTAATTCTTTGAATTCACGGTTCAGGTTGTTTTTGTCTCCGGAATTGAGCGTTAAGTCGTCGTACCTGTGACGGAGTTCGGTCATGCGCGTGATGATCGCCCCCAAACGACTTTGGGCGGCGTCCTGAGATTCGAGGAAAGAGAGTCCGTTTTGGAGATTCTTGGCAATGGCTGCGGAACGGGAGATGGTCGAATCCAATTTGGACGAGACGGCGAGTCCGCCCGCATCTTCGTCGATTTTTAGCTTCAATCCGGAGGAAAGGCGACCCAAACTCTTGGAAAGGTTCGCCCCCGTGGTCTCCATGTGGCTTATGGATTCACGGGCAGTCGAGAAGGAATGCATGTTCATGCTTTCCTTCTCTCCACTTGAAAGTTTATCCGTAAGACTAAAATTTGGGCAAGAATTCTCATTATTAAAAATTTCCGAAAGAATCCGTTTCATATAATCGGCAAAAATCAGGAAAACTTTATCTGAAAACTAATAAAAACTCTCATACCTGCTGCATTTTTCATGGTTATTCATTCTATTTGGAGGGCGGGAATGGCTTGACCCGCCCTCATCACCCATTGAAAAAAAATCTTTTGCTCTCTTTGCTTTGCTCATGATTCTAAAAATCACTTCATTCTCAGCCGGTTTCTATCGATCCGTTTTTCTAAGCTCTGCCTTGGCCTTGTTTTGCTTGTGCTTCACTGCCCATAAGGTCTTTGGCGGATCGAAGCCAAATATTCTTTTCATCGCAATCGACGATCTGAACGATTGGGTTGGCTGCCTAGGCGGTCACCCGCAGGCCCTTACTCCGAATTTGGACCGTCTGGCCGCCTCCGGCGTTCTGTTCGAAAATGCCCATTGTCCGGCTCCCGCCTGCAACCCTTCGCGCTCGGCGATCTTTACGGGGATTTCACCT
>JAURNO010000310.1 GCA_030830145.1 Verrucomicrobiota bacterium | reverse complement strand
CGGGGAGGTTTTGTTCGTTTACGTTTTAGACGAGCGTACCTGGAACCCCAAGCGAATGGGTCCGTTCCGGGCCCAGTTTCAACTCGAATCGCTGAGTGCCCTGCGGGAAAAGATTACCGAGCGGGGGGGGGCAATCGAGTTTATGAGGGGGAGCGCCCTTGAGGAAATCCCTAATCTTATGAATCGGTATGGAGCCCAAACCTGTTATGCTCAGAAGGAGGATGCTCATGAAGAAGTATCCGAGGAGCGGGCCTTGGCAAAGAAGATCAACCTGGTTTTGACCGAGGGGAAGGGATTGTTCGAGGAGGAGGACTTGCCCTTTGCCCTGGAGGAGTTGCCAAACACCTTTTCCTCCTTCCGGCGGAAAATCGAAAAGAACCTGAAGGTGCGAAGTCTTATTCCCGAACCGGACGAACTTACCTGTTCCTTCGAAACGGAAACCGAACTGCCCGCGCTTTCCGATGTTGGCTTGGAAGATCCCATGGAAGACGAACGGGCGGTTCTGGGTTTTCGGGGCGGAGAGGAGGAGGCTTGGAATTGGATGACCGAATGGATTTGGGAGAGCGATTGCCTTCAACGCTACAAGGAAACGCGTAACGGGTTGGTGGGGGCTGATTATTCATCCAAGTTGTCGCCCTGGCTGGCCAATGGCTGCTTGTCCGCCGTGCAAATCTATTGGGAGATCAAGAAGTACGAGGAAGAACGGGTGGCCAACGAGAGCACCTATTGGCTCTTTTTCGAGCTTCTTTGGCGCGAGTTCTTTCGTTTCGTGGGGCGCAAGTTCGGGCATCGACTTTTTATCGAGGGCGGGATCAAGGGGGAGGGGACCTATGATTCGCAGCGTGATTCCTTGAAGCTCAAGAACTGGAGACTTGGCCAAACCCAAGACGACTTCGTAAACGCCAACATGGTCGAACTCGTACTGACCGGATGGATGAGCAACCGGGGCAGGCAAAACGTCGCCTCTTACTTAATCCACGAGTTGGGACAGAGTTGGTTGGACGGGGCCCGTTTTTTCGAGCGTAATCTGATTGATTTCGATCCGTGCAGCAACTACGGCAACTGGGCTTATTTGGGCGGCGTGGGGAACGATCCCCGTCCCAACCGGGCTTTCAACCTGCCCAAGCAAGCCGAGATCTACGACCCGGACGGAAGCTTTCGGAAGCTTTGGTTGGGCGCGTTCGAAAACCCTTCTTAACCCTTACTCCTTTTTCCCCAAGCCCGGCATTTGCGAGAGCATCATGCCCGCGAACATGAGGAGGCAGCCCCAGGATTCGCGTGAGTTGAGCAGTTCGTCGAGCATAAGCCAACCGGCGAGAACGGCGAAGACGGCTTCGAGGCTCAGGAGGATGGCCGCCCGGCTGGGGTCGACGTGTTTTTGGGCTACGATCTGAAGGGTGTAGGCCACCCCGACCGAGACGAGCCCGGCATAGAGGATGGCCCCTGAGGCGTCGAGGGCGGCTTGCACGGAGAATTCCTCAAGAAAGAGAGCGAGAATAAGGATGAGCCCGGCGCAGATTAGATATTGCAGGATGGCCAGCTTGAGGGCGTCGAGTTTGTACTTCGCGGCATAGCCCACCACTTGTACGTGCACGGCCCAGAAGAAGGCACCGATCAAAACGAGGCTATCCCCCTGGCCAATGTTGAAGCCTTCGGTGATGCTTAGCAAATAGAGCCCGTAGGTGGCGATCAGAGCACCCGCTAGGGTGAGCTTGTCGATTTTCTGGCGCAGGCAAAAACCGATCAACGGCACGATCACAAGGTACAGGCCGGTGATGAAGCCCGCCTTGCCCGCGGTGGTGTAAAGCAGACCGACTTGCTGGAGGGTGGCTCCACCGAAGAGGACGAGACCGGCCAACCCGCCGATGATCCAAAAGGGTTTGCCCGCTTTGGAAACGCCCGTTTTTTTGCGTCCAAGGAAATAGACGAGCGGGACGAGGGAGAGGGCACCGAGCAAAAAGCGGAAGACGTTGAAGGAGTAGGGCCCGATATGGTCCATTCCGAGACGCTGGGCGATGAACCCGAATCCCCAGATTACGGAGGTGAGCAGGAGGAGCAAGTTGGCCTGAACCTTCACGACGGGTGAGCCGCCTTGGACGAGGCGGCTGCGTAAGGAGGGCAAGCAAAGACAACGGGCATTTCCAAACAATAGGAAAAACACGAGGCCGGGCGAGGTTTTGTTTGGGACCTGTTTACGGAACTTGCGCAAGGGACGAAACCTCGCTTAGGATCGGAACCATGAAAATTTACCCTGCTCTTCTTGCCCTCTTGATGGCTCTGTGTCCATTGGCCGAAGCGAGAAAGCCGAACTTCATCGTGATCTTCATCGATGACATGGGGTATGGGGACATCGGTCCGTTCGGATCGAAGAAGAACGAGACTCCTCATTTGGATCGAATGGCCAAGGAGGGAATGAAGCTCACTTCCTTTTACCTGGCTTCCTCGGTCTGCACCCCTTCACGGGCGGCTCTTATGACGGGGAGTTATCCGAGGCGGGTCGGTCTGGGCAAGGGGTCCGGACACGTCGTGCTCTTTCCGGGCGATCCGCACGGGCTCCACCCCCAGGAGGTCACCATAGCGGAGATGCTCAAGGACGCGGGCTACGCGACGGGTTGCTTCGGAAAGTGGCATCTGGGCGACCAACCGGAGTTTCTACCCACCTCTCAGGGCTTCGACGAGTATTATGGCATACCATATTCGAACGATATGTGGGTTGGATTGAAGCGTTGGAAGTTTCCCCACTTGCCGATCTTGCGTGGGACCAAGGTGATCGACCAAGTCAAGGACATGGATGGCCAGGCCGACTTGTGCAGGCTTTTTACAGTGGAAGCGGTCAAGTTTATCGAGAAGAACAAGGACAAGCCTTTCTTCTGCTACGTCCCCCATGCTTTCGTGCACGGTCCGCGCAAGGCGAGGCCTGAGTTCATGGCTAAGGCCAAGACCGTCGAGGAGGCCCAGGTGGAGGAGTGCGACTGGAGCGCGGGACAGATTCTCGATGCGGTCCGCAAGGCGGGCATCGAGAAGGATACCTTCGTGCTTTTCACTTCGGACAATGGGGGAGCCGGTGGACTGAGCAGCGGTCCGTTACGTGGAGGAAAGGGTTCCATGTGGGAAGGCGGATTCCGCGGGCCGACTGTGGCCTGGTGGCCGGGGACCATACCGGCGGGTTCGACCTGTAAGGAGATGACGAGCGCGATGGATTTACTCCCCACCTTTGCGAAGTGGGCAGGGGGCAAGGTTCCCGCCGACCGGGTGATCGACGGGAAAGTGGTAAGTGATTTGTATTTGGGCAAGGCAGGGGCCGAGACTCCGCATGACCGATTTTTTTATAATGCCAGCAACAATTTGCGGGCGGTCCGCTCGGGGCCATGGAAGCTCTTTCTCAAGGGCCCCCTCCACAACCTCGAGGAGAACTTGGCGGAAACCAAGAACTATGCGTCCGAGCGCCCGGGGGTGGTCAAGCGGCTCAAAGGCTATGCGGCCGAGTTCGAAAAGGACTTGAAGAAGAATTCCCGACCCGTGGGGGTGTCCAAGAACCCCCGTACTCTCATTCCCCGCCCGGGCGTGGAGGGGGAGGAGGCTTATAAGCCGACTTTGTGGATCGGGAAAAAGAAGAACTAAGCTTGCCATGAAAAAGACAACCCAAATGAATCGACTCATCCTTTTAATCACTGCAGTTTTTGCCTTTGCAGGCTGTTCGACGCAGATTCATTATGCGGTACGCAATGGCAACACGGAACGGGTCAAGGAATTGCTGGACTCCGGTTCCGACGTCAATGCCACCGAATCCTCCCGGGCGGCCGAGGTTTTTTATGGAGGAAAAAGACTTGAATACACCCCCTTGCATTGGGCGGCTTTTTTGGGCGATCTTGAAATGGTCCAACTGTTGATCTCAAAAGGAGCCGAATTGAATCCCATCGATCCTTCTTGGGGTACGCCTCTTCACCTTGCGGCCGAGCAAGCTCAGGTGGAAGTCGTCAAGTTTCTGCTGCGTAAAGGAGCTCGAGTCAACTTGACGAATCCGTCTTGGGGGCACACTCCCCTGCATCGGGCAGCTTGGGGGCCGGTGATTCGTCGATTCGGGCAAGAGGCTCAGGATCTTGGGGCCGATCCAAACCCGGATTACAAAAAGATCGTTGCCATCCTGGTTGCCGAGGGGGCCGAAATCAACGCCCGGGACCACGAAGGCGAAACCCCTCTTGATCAGGCCATCGAAGGTGGCTCCGCCGAAACGGTAACCTTACTTAAAAGGTACGGAGGCAAGACCGGCCAAGAACTCAAGGCGGACGGAAAGTAGGTCAAGCTGACAGGGAGGCCCTTAGTGATTTTTCTTAAGGTGTTCGGAGATCACGTCGCGGCCAAAGTCCCCGTCGAAGTCCCGCCAGGCCGAATGAACGTGATTTCCGCTACGGTTGTCGAACTCGATTAGGTAATGCTTGGTTTGGATGCGGAAATGGGGGACGTGACTACCCGAGCCGGAAACGTAGGCAAAGCTCATGGAGGAGGTATCGAGGACTTTCTTTCGTCCGTCGATTTGCTTGACTAGTTCGGGCCGGTACTTGCCTGCGAAAATTAGGACGAGTTCCTTAAGTTGCCTCTGTTGGGTTTCGTCGAGCCCGGAAAAGGGAATGCCCGCCTGCGGTTGGTAGGCGTCCCGTGATACGCTCGCGGTGGGTCCGGGGCCCTTTCCGCCTTTGATGCCTGCAAGCTTCTTCTGCTTGTCCGAAAGGGAGTTGACCAAAGAGAGGCTAACGGCTTGTTCCTTCTTGAACACTTCCAGTCCCTTATGGTCTCCCTTGGTGACCCGAATGGGGGAGGCTCCCCAAAAGGATGGGGTGACCGAAAAGTTCTTTCCTTCTCCCAAGGTGCAATTGATGGAAAGGTGGTGGCCCTCGAAGCGCCAGCCCCAGGTCGATTGAAACGAGGGTTTACCGAAGATCGAAATGAAATACAGGTGCCTTGGGTTGTTTGGGTCATTGAGGTCTTTTTTCAAACCGTGGATCAAGCGGATGTTTTCCTGCTCCTGGAACGCCTCCGAGGTAAGCAGGAGGGAGAGCATTTTCATGACGGGTTGCCTTTGCTTCTTCGAGAGTTTGCTCAAGGGGATTCCCGAGCGCTGTGACCAGTTGGGGAAGAAGTGCCAGACGTCCCGTGTCTTGTCTGAGAAGGAGTAAGTCGCATCACCCTTTAGCTTGGAATCCAAGGAAGCTAAGAAGTCGGTGGCGGCCTTGGCCATGTCGGAGGCCGCTTGCCCGTTCTTGGCTTGGGTCAAGGTTGGCGAAGCCAAAATTAAAACGGCAAGAATGACGGGTATGCAGGACAAAACGAGGGGTGAGTGAAGTCTTCTTTTCATAAGAGCATTGGTTTAGGTGGGTTTTACAAGGGGTACCATTTCCCCCTTTCTCTGCAAATCAAATGTAGGTCGGCATTCCGATTGTTTTTTGGAATGCGGACGGGTCGCGACCCCGTCTCAGGCTTCGGACACGCGATGAGCTCCGGGCTTTCCTTCCTCGATCATGAAGACGGCCTTGGTTTCCATGGGTGACCCTTTCTTCGTGACGAAAGGGGTGGCCCTGAAATAGGTTTTCCATTCCTTGGGCGTCAGTTCGCAACTGACGTATCCGCGGTTCGAGTTGTACCACTGGACGAAGTCGTTCTGCTTGGCCGCCCGCTCATACTCGGGGATGAAGTTTCCACCGTTCCCGGAGGAGGACATGGAAGTTCCCACCCACTCCGTACCAACGAGGGGGGACTTGGGATCCTTGAAGTCTAATTGCAGGTTGTTGACCCAGTTGAGGTGGATGTCGCCGGTCAGAACCACGGGATTGGGGATTTTCCGCTCGTGGAAGAAGCGCAGCAGCCTGCGTCTGCTCACTTCGTAGCCGGGCCACTGGTCCATGGAGTAACGTTCTCCCTTGTCGTCTCCCCGGTTGAGAGCCGCCATCATGACCTGCTGGGCGAGGACGTTCCAAGTGGAGGTGGAATCGAGCAAACCACTCATCAACCAGTTTTCCTGCTTTCTCCCAAGCATCGTGGCCTGCGGATCGAAGACCTTTCCGGTCATTGGTTTCTGCCTGTCCCCATTGGGCTGGTCGGTTCGGTACTGACGGGTGTCCAAGACGAAGAAGTCGGCCAATCGGCCGAACTTGCATTTGCGGTAAAGCGTCATGTCCGGGCCCTGCGGGAAGGATCTTCTGCGCAGGGGCATGAATTCGTAGTACGCTTGGTATGCATTCATTCTCCGGGCGAGAAAGTCCTCGGGTGAAATGCCGTCCTGCTCG